>NZ_JBFTRC010000072.1:0-25090 GCF_056399325.1 Allobosea sp. 01N443 | reverse complement strand
CATTATCCACTGCTGCTCGAACGCATGCGCCGGGTGGCACCGTGGTCCGTCAGCTGGATCGACCCTGCCCCGGCCATCGCCCGGCGGATTTCCCAATTGCTGGGCCCTGCGGCGCCCCCACCGTTCAGCGCGGCTGGCGACGCACCGGCGATCTTCACGAGCGGGGCCTGCATCAGCGGACCGCTGCGAATTGCCCTCGCGGGTTACGGGCTGTCCCAGGTCTTGATCGAGCCATTTCCACTGATGAACTGAGCAGCGATCCCCAGGCATAGCCCCAAGGGATTTGACTTGCGGGGGCTCCTGCGCCTATAGGGCTCTCGTCGCGCGGGTCCATCAGGGCCCGCGCGACTTTTTCCGCACCCGTGATCCGCTCGTCGAGAGCCGGATCTGTCGCCCTGGAAACGGGGACAGGAGGGCGCGGTCCTCAACTCGCGAACCAAGAGGACACGCGATATGTCGAAACGTCATGAGGCGAAATACAAGATTGACCGCCGCCTCGGTCAGAACATCTGGGGCCGCCCGAAGTCCCCGGTCAACCGTCGTGAATACGGCCCCGGCCAGCACGGCCAGCGCCGCAAGGGCAAGCCGTCGGACTTCGGCACGCAGCTGCGCGCCAAGCAGAAGCTGAAGGGCTATTACGGCTCGATCTCCGAGAAGCAGTTCCGTCGTTACTACGCCGAGGCGATCCGCCTGAAGGGCGACTCGGGTGAGAACCTCGTCGGCCTGCTCGAGCGCCGTCTCGACGCGGTGATCTACCGCGCCAAGTTCGTCCCGACGGTGTTTGCTGCTCGCCAGTTCGTCAACCACGGCCACGTCACGGTCAACGGCAAGCGCGTCAACATCGCGTCCTACCAGGTCAAGCCGGGTGACGTGATTGCGGTGAAGGAATCCTCCCGCCAGCTCGCCATCGTGATCGAATCGGCTGCGCTCGCCGAGCGCGACGTGCCGGACTACATCGATGCCGACCACACCAAGTTCTCGGCCACCTACACCCGCACCCCGACCCTGTCGGACGTGCCTTACGCGGTGCAGATGGAACCGAACCTGGTCATCGAGTTCTACTCGCGCTGATCCTGCATTGCAGGCTCGGGCTGCGAAGCTCCGATCGGAATCAGAAAAGGGCGGCTCTTCGGAGCCGCCCTTTTCAGTTCGAGCCCTCGGCAGGTGCGTCCCGCGGCCTGCCCAGACGGGCGCGCACGACGAATGGACCGGGCCGTCCGCGTACTGGTCCGCCGTCTTCCCCAAGCAGCGCCTTCAATCCGATGGGATATCGATACCGCTCCACGCCGGATGTCCGGCGGGGCTCCGGGTCCAGAAGGCGATGTCATTGAACTGGATGGTCTGCGAGACATCGGGCAAAGCATCGCGATAGATGCCGAAGCGCGGCTGCGCGTCGATGACCGGCTTGCCTGCCTTCGTCATGCCGTAGCGCGGATATCCGAGTACGCCGCGATAGGCTGGGCAGGCGCGCCCATCGAGCCAGAGCTGCAGATGGCTCTCACCGGCCTTCTGGCTCGGCCGTATCGAAACATTGACCCGGTGCCAGTGGCCCGGGGCGATTGGCCAGTCGCCACAGAAATGGACCTGCCCGACGCTGTCGCCACATGTCTCGGTGCCGGCACTCTTCGCGCGGAAGACCGGAGTCTTGCCGTCCGAATCCACCTCGATCTTGAAAAGCGGATTGCCGGGATCGCAGATCTCTTCTCCGCCCCTGCCCTTCTCGTAGCGCGGATCGATATTCTGCTTGATCTGCTGGATGACGGTGCGGTTCTTTCGTGTCAGCCACGGGGCCTCGACACGGAACTGAAAGCTGTACCAGGTCGTGGTATCGAAGCGGATGAGCTCGCGCGTCATCTGAATCTCGGCGCGCTCCGTCGCCGAGGAGCCAGGATCGGGATCATAGGCATCGCCCGGCTTGACGGTAACGCTGAGGACGCGCCCGCCATCTCCGGTCCCCTGTTCGCCGACGCATCGGATACGATCGGCACGAACCGATTTGTCCAGCAGCGACGAGATCTTCCAGTCCTCGGCCGCGATGCAGGCTGTCTCGAAATCCGCCTGGAACGCCGGAAGGACTTCCTCCGCGCGACCAAAGCCTGGGCAGAACAAGGACAGGGAGGCCAACCCCGCCGAGGCAAGAACGCGAAGAACCACGGCGTCTCTCATGCGTTGCCCCACCCCCCAGATCCCGCATGGAAGCTATCTCAACCTTGCGCGGGATCAACATGTTTGATCCCGCGGGATGGAAGCGGGGGAGCTACTACAGGCTCCGGTTCAGCGTTGCAGGATTGGCCGCAGGGCCTGAGCAAAACAGCAAAAGGAGCGGCCCGCAGGAGCCGCCCCCCTCTATGAAGCACGCCCAGATGGCCGCAGCGCCGCCGGATGATCCTTCGTCAGAGATGCGATCCGACCTCGTCGCGAAAGAAATAGCAGCCGAGCCCGACGCAGCCGATCAGGATCGAAAGACCATACGGGCCGAACAGGCAGAGTATGAAAACGAAGGCGATGAAAATCCTCATCAGCCAGTTTGACGATTGAGCCTTCATGAGACGCCCCTCTCACGAGATTTACTGAGAGGACCCTAGGCGCTCAAAAATGAACTCAATTTGAAGGATTATGGTAAACTCCCGTTTTTCATGACCGCGGTCGCCTCAACCTTCGCAATCCAGCTCTTCCGCATCGTCACCCGGACCGCCCCACCGACAGCAGCACAGAAAAAGGCGGCTCCGAGGAGCCGCCTCGTGAAGGCGATCGCGCTGCGATCAGTTGTTGTCGTCGTCGCTATGGTAGCGGCCGCGACGCGAGCCGCGATCGTCACCATCGTGATCCCGGCCGCCGCGTCGATCCTGCCAGCGATCGCGCATGTTCTCCCCCATCCGCTCCATGCGGGCGCGCCCCTCGGAGAATGCTTCGCGCACAGCCCGGCGCGCCACCGTCTTCTGTTCGTCGCTCAAGGTAGACCAGAGCGGACGAACGGCATCCGCGAGCTCCTTGCTGCGCGTGGCACGTGCCGCCTGACGGCTGGCCATCGCGTCCAGGCGCTCCATGATATCGGCGTGGCGGAAATTCTCACGCTGCTCGCGCATGGCCGCAAAGCCCTGACGACGCTGCTCCATGCCCTTCTTCACCGTGTTCTCGACCGCATCGAACAACGGGACCTGCTCGGGCTTGAGCTTCATATCGGCGCGCAATTTGGCAAAGCGCTCGTTCATGCGTGTCTGCGCGCGTTCGAGCCGCTCCTTCATGCGGGCTTCCATCTGCTCGGTGCGGCGCTGGTCGCGCTGGTCGGTACGCTCCTGCTGCGTCATGTCACGCGAGGATCCGGAGCCGCCGGCAGGTGGAACCGGCTGCGGCTGCGCGACCGCGAACGTCGCAGCCAGGGCGGCTGCCGACGAAGCTGCGATAAGTGCGATGCGTTTCATCCTGGGTCTCCGTTTGTCGTATCGACAAGGTCAGGTCGCTGGCGGGTCTCGAAGCCGGTTCGCGATCATGGCAAGGCTGACCTCGCGCCCCTGACCCTGCGATGGCGCAAGCATGAAAAGATCGTAATGTAGCGATGACGCGCCAGCGAGCGCGAAGTTCCCCCACGCCCCCCGGTGTCATTCCCTCGTGATGCGCAACCTGATCACCGATGTTCGCGGCCTGCTCGTCGGGCAAACCCAGGATATTGCCGCAGCGACCGGCGTCACCGTCGCCCTGTTTGACCGCCCGACCGTAGCCTCGGTCGCCATTCTCGGCGGCGCTCCCGGCACCCGCGATACCGCATTGCTGGAACCGGAAATGACTGTCGAGCATGTTGACGCCATCGTCCTCTCTGGCGGCTCCGCCTGGGGGCTGGCCGCAGCTGACGGGGTCATGGCGACGCTTGCCGCAAACGGTCGCGGCTTCCCCGTCGGCGGCATGCGCGTGCCGATCGTGCCGCAGGCGATCCTGTTCGATCTCCTGAATGGCGGCGACAAGGGCTGGGCCAGGGGCAATGGCGCAGAGGCCCCTTATCGGGCGCTGGCGCAGGCGGCAGCAGAGAATGCCGGCACTGAGTTTTTTCTCGGAAGCGCCGGCGCTGGCTACGGTGCGACCACCGCTACGCTCAAGGGGGGGCTCGGCTCAGCCAGCGCGCGCGCCGCCACCGGTCAGATCGTGGGCGCGCTCGTCGCCGTCAACGCCGTTGGCAGTGCCACGATCGGCGACGGGCCTTGCTTCTGGGCCGCCCCCTATGAGCAAGCGAGTGAGTTCGGCGGCCTCGGCTGGCCATCCCTGATCTCGCCCGATGATCTCGGGCTGCGCTTCAAGGGCGGGGCCGGACAGAACACCACGATCGCACTCGTCGCGACCGACGCGGCACTGACCAAATCGCAGGCGAAGCGGCTGGCGCTTGCGGCGCATGATGGCTTGGCCCGGGCGCTCAGGCCGGTCCATGCGCCGCTCGACGGCGACGTGGTCTTTGCCGCGGCAACCGGTCATAGCGGCGCGCCGCCCGATGCCTTCGCCCTGGCAGAACTCTGCGCGACCGCCGCCGACGTCCTCGCTCGAGCCGTCGCGCGCGGCGTCCACGCTGCAACCGCCCTTCCCTTTGCCGGAGCCAAGCCCGCCTGGCGCGACAGGTTTGGGACCTGAGGCCCGGTCCCGCTCCCGCGGCGTTTAGTGGCTCAGGAGGTCAAGGCGCTCGCCCACCAGACCTCGCTGGCGACAGACGATATCCAGCGCCAGATCGAAGCGATCCGCAACTCGAGCGGTGAAGCCGTCCGCGCCATCGACACGATGAACACGACCATCGGCTCGCTCAATGAGGTTTCGGCGGCAGTCGCGACCGTCGTCGAACAGCAGAACGCAGCCACCTCGGGGATTGCCCGCAACATCGAGGCTGCAGCACACGAGACCATCGCGGCCTCCGGCAATATCGAATTCGTCAGCAAGGTGGCCGCGGAAACCGGTCAGGTCGCGGCCTTCGTAGCCGAGTCCGCCGACAGGCTGGCCGCCCAATCCGCGCATCTCGATACCGAGGTCGCGCAGTTCCTGGGCCGGATCCGGGCAACCTGATTCTGACGCCTGCTCAGCCGCAAGACCCGGGCTCGTGTTCCTCAGGATTCGCCTGCGTCGAACGCTGCGTGGTAGCGAACTTCGCCCGCCGGTAGCGGGCCGCCAAAGCCAAGCACCTGGAAATACTCCTGCGGCACATCGGCAAGCCAGAGCCGGGGATCTGCAGCGAAACCGAAGCGAGCGTAATAACCCGGCGCCCCCAGCAGGACGCAGCCCTTCGCACCGGCCGTCTTCAGCCTGTCGAGCCCGGCGCGCACCAGAGCCTGCCCTATGCCTCTCCCCTGCATGCCCGGCCGAACAGCCAGAGGCCCGAGACCGAACCAGCCAAGCTCCTGCCCGCCGATCGTGACCGGGGAGAAGGCGACATGGCCAAGCAGGGCCTCGCCATCGGAGGCGACAAGGGACAAGGCCARCATACCGCCCCGGCGCAAGCCATCGACGATCGCCGCTTCCGCCCCGTTGCTGTGGAAAGCGTCCTTGAAGGCGTCACCAATGAGCGCCTGGATTGCGGGAATGTCAGCGGGTTGCTCGTCGCGGATGATCATGTTGCGTCCTTGGTTCTAGAGCGGGAGGGCCCATGACGGGCCCTCCCCTTGGCCTCACCGGTTGTCGGCCTGAGACCTCACTGCGAGCCGGCCCTGTCGCGAGATGCGATAGGGCCGCCCCTGCCTCGATTCGATCATCCGCTTGCGCCTGAGGCTCCCGAAAAGCTCGAGCGTGCGGTTGGTCAACACGTAGCCCTCATGGGTGAAGCAGTCGACATGGTGGATGCGGCCATCATCGCCGCGATGGTGACGGATATGCCCGCCCTGGGCCAGCACGTGCAGCACGCGCTGCTCGCCCCTGGAGATATTCATGTTTGTAGAGCCTGTGCATGAAACCATGACAAGCGCCGGAGCCCCATGCAGGCATCGAATGCTGCATTTCAGACCCGGCGCTGCATCACGTTCCGCCGAAGCGAAACGTCACCGGGTTCCCGCACTCTCAAACATGACATTCTCCAACACGTTCATTTCCGCGCGCATAGGCGCGGGAGGACGGGCGTCTAGAGCACGCTCCTCCTAACGTCAACCACCGCCAGAACCGTTTCCCGCCGGCGCCGAATGCGCTATGGGACCCGCATGTCGACAGATGCATTTCTCCAGCGGTTCGGTGCGCCGGGTACGCCTCAGCCCGRTCCCGTTGCCGCGGCGCAAAGCGCGATGCGCAACGCCCTGCCCAAGCGCTTCTACGAAACCGCTGGTGTGCTCGAACGCGACGGGCTCTTCCATGTCGCGCTCGATGGCAGGACGGCCCGGACACCGGCCCGGAATCCCTTGGCCATCACCTCGCGCCCGGTCGCCGAGGCACTCGCTGCGGAATGGCAGGCGCAGGGCGAGCGGATCGACCCCGCCGTCATGCCGCTGACACGACTGGTCAATTCCGCGCTCGATGGTGTGTCCGACCAGCATGAAGCCGTGCGCGCCGAGATCGTACGCTATGCCGGCAGCGACGCGCTCTGCTATCGCGCCAGCGAACCGGACAATCTGGTCGAACGCCAGCGTGATGTCTGGGACCCGATCGTCGCCGGCACCGAGGCCGCCCTCGGCGCACGCTTCACCCTCACTGAGGGCGTGATGTTTGCCGCGCAACCGGCCGGCTTGCTCGACGCCGTCGCCCGGCGTGTTGCCGATCTCTCCGCGCCTCTGGCGCTCGCCGGAGCGCATAATGTGATGACACTTTCAGGCTCGGCCATTCTCATGCTGGCCCTCGCCGACGGACGGCTGGACGAAGAGCAGGCATGGACTGCCGCCCATCTCGACGAGGACTATCAGATCGAGATCTGGGGACAGGATGAGGACGCCGCCGACAGGCGAACGATCCGCCGCCAGGAATTTGCGGCGGCCGTGCTTCTGCTCCAACACGGATAGCGCAAGCCCGAACGAACGGCTGATGGACAGCATGGCCTTCGCCCCTTAAGCCGGAACGCAGGCGTTCTGACCGGCGACGGGGCATTTCCATGAAGGACATTCTCGAGCAGCTTGAATCCCGCCGCGAGGGCGCGCGCAAGGGTGGCGGCGACAGGCGCATCGAGGCGCAGCACAAGCGCGGCAAGCTGACGGCTCGCGAGCGTATCGAACTCCTGCTCGATCACGGCTCCTTCGAAGAATTCGACATGTTCGTGCAGCACCGCTGCGTCGATTTCGGCATGGAGAAGGGTGAGAAGATCCCGGGTGACGGCGTCGTCACCGGCTGGGGCACCGTCAATGGGCGCACCGTCTTCGTCTTCTCCAAGGACTTCACCGTCTTCGGCGGCTCGCTCTCCGAAACACATGCCCAGAAGATCACCAAGATCCAGGACATGGCGCTGAAGATGCGGGCCCCGATCGTCGGCCTGTTCGACGCGGGCGGCGCCCGCATCCAGGAAGGCGTCGCGGCGCTCGGCGGCTATGGCGAGGTCTTCAAGCGCAATGTCACGGCCTCGGGCGTCATTCCCCAGATCTCGGTGATCATGGGCCCCTGCGCGGGCGGCGACGTCTATTCCCCTGCCATGACCGACTTCATCTTCATGGTCCGCGACACCAGCTACATGTTCGTCACCGGCCCGGAGGTGGTGAAGACCGTCACCAACGAGACCGTCACGTCCGAGGAGCTGGGCGGGGCCAAGGTCCACACCTCGAAATCCTCGGTGGCCGACGGCTCCTTCGAGAACGATGTCGAGGCACTGCTGCAGGTGCGCCGGCTGATCGACTTCCTGCCGGCCAACAACACGGTCGGCGTCCCGGAATGGCCGAGTTTCGACGTGCCGGACCGTGTCGACATGAGCCTCGACACGCTCGTACCCGACAATCCGAACAAACCCTATGACATCAAGGAACTGATCCTGAAGACGCTCGATGAGGGCGACTTCTTCGAAATCCAGGCGGCCTATGCCGGCAATATCGTCACCGGATTCGGCCGCATCGAGGGCCGCACCGTCGGCGTCGTCGCCAACCAGCCCATGGTGCTCGCCGGCGTGCTCGATTCCGATGCCAGCCGCAAGGCGGCCCGMTTCGTGCGCTATTGCGACGCCTTCGAGATCCCGATCGTCACCTTCGTCGACGTGCCGGGCTTCCTGCCGGGCACGGCGCAGGAATATGGYGGGCTGATCAAGCACGGCGCCAAGCTGCTCTTCGCCTATAGCGAATGCACGGTACCGCTGGTCACGGTCATCACCCGCAAGGCATTCGGCGGCGCCTATGACGTGATGGCCTCAAAACATATCGGCGCCGACGTCAACTATGCCTGGCCGACGGCGCAGATCGCGGTGATGGGCGCCAAGGGCGCGGTGGAGATCATCTTCCGCGGCGGCGATGCCGAGACCATCGCACGCCAGACCAAGGAATATGAGGACCGCTTCATGTCGCCCTTCGTCGCCGCCGAGCGCGGTTATGTCGACGAGGTGATCATGCCGCACTCGACCCGTCGCCGGATCGCCCGGGCCCTGGCCATGCTCAGAACCAAAAACGTCGAGCGGCCCTGGCGCAAGCACGACAATATTCCGCTGTGAGCTGACGCGAGCTACTGCCACCGCCTTAACACCACGCTCGCATTCACTCCGCCAAAGCCGAATCCGTTGGAGATGGCATGCTCCATCTGGAGCGGGCGGGCCTCCTTCGCCACGAGATCGAGCCCCGCCGCATCCTCGTCCGGGTTGTCGAGATTGAGCGTCGGCGGGGCAATCTGGTCGCGCAGCGCCAGGATGGTGAAGATCGCTTCCAGGCCGCCGGCCGCGCCGAGCAGGTGCCCCGTCGCCGATTTGGTGGCGCTGATCGCGATGCTGCGCTCGGAACCGAAAAGCGCTCTGATTGCCGCCAATTCGCCTCGGTCGCCGACCGGCGTCGAGGTCGAGTGCGCATTGAGATGACGGATATCGTGCGGCTGCAGGCCGGCCTGTTTCAGGGCGATCTCCATGGCGCGCCGCGCGCCCGAACCATCTTCCGGGCCTGAGGTGATGTGATAGGCATCGGCGCTGGTGCCATAGCCAGTGATCTCGGCCAGCGGCGCAGCCCCTCGCGCCTGCGCATGCTCCAGGGCCTCGATCACCAGCATGCCGGCGCCCTCGCCCATGACGAAACCGTCGCGGTCCCGGTCGAAGGGGCGTGAGGCACGCTCGGGCTCGTCATTGAAGCCGGTCGAGAGCGCACGCGCCGCGGCAAAACCACCAAGCGCGACAAGATCGATGCAGGCCTCGGCGCCGCCGCAGAGCGCGATATCGGCCTCTCCCGCCCGGATCAGCCGCGCCGCATCGCCGATCGCCTGCACGCCGGCGGCGCAGGCCGTGACCGGCGCACCGATCGGCCCCTTGAAGCCGTGGTCGATCGAGACATGACCAGCCGCAAGATTGACCAGGAAGGACGGGATCGTGAAGGGCGAAAGCCGTCGCACACCGCGCGTATCGGTGACGCGCACCGCTTCGGCGATCGCGGGGAAGCCGCCAATGCCGGAGGCGATGACCGTCGCGGTGCGCTCCCGCTGCACGTCATCGGTCGGCGCCCAGCCGGCCTGCTCCAGCGCCTCCTTCGCCGCCACCAGCGCGAACTGAATGAAGCGATCCATCTTGCGCTGGTCCTTGGGAGCAATAGCGCTGTCGGGATCGAAGCCCCCCTCAGCGTCCTCCACCTTCGTCGGCACGGCACCGGCAACCTTGGCCGGCAGGGTCTCGACAATGCTGTCGGGCAGGCGCCGCAGCCCGGAACGGCCAGCGAGCAGCCGCGACCACGCCAGTTCGGTTCCACAGCCCAGGGGCGAGACAACGCCCATACCGGTTACAACGACGCGGCGCATCGGCAGATCCTATTCGATGTGAGAGGGAGAGAGCGGTCGCAAACCTCTCTGCGCGGCAATGTGCCTGCGCATCTGTTCGCTGGCTCGCGGACCGGGAATGAGAGCGACATTATCGGACGTGATCGGCGTCGCGCTGGCGGCATCGACCAGGATCGGTTCGAGCGGCTGGCCGGAAACGCGCCCTGCCAGCAGCACGGACACGCCCTCGGGGGCGAGATACCGGTTGCCCCAGGCGAGCATTGCCGCAATCACCGGGAAGAAGTCCCGCCCCTTGGCGGTMAGCAGGTACTCATATCGCTTTGGCCGCTCGCGATAGAGCCGCCGCTCGAACAGGCCGCTCTGCGTGAGATGCTTGAGACGGCGAGCCAGCATATTGGGCGCAATGCCGAGACTCGCCTGAAACTCGTCGAAGCGCGTGAGCCCCCGGAACGCATCGCGCAGGATCAGGAGGCTCCACCATTCGCAGACGGTTTCGATCGTCCGTGCGCAGGGGCATTCGGAGAGTGAAGCGGGCCTGGATTGCATGCTCACTCCGGCTAGACCAGTTACTATCATTTTGCAAGTAACTGATCTGGCCGGAGCGCAGGGCCTTTCGCGGTGGGGCCGCTAACCCGGGGTTCGGAACGCCTCATCCGTCCAGTCGAGCAGCTTGCCCAGAAAGCGCGAGGCCGCCGGCATGAAGAAGCTGCCATGATGGTAGAACGGGTCGAGCGTGGTCACGATCATGCGCCCGGCCCCACCGCCAACATGACGGTGGTCGTAGAGGATCGAGCCGCCCTTGCCCTGAGGGTCGCCGTCCCGCGTGATGTCCACCAGTGAGGTCGCCCCCGGCGGGGGCGTCAGCAGGCCGTGATAGTGCCAGACCAGTTCCTTCATCCCGACATGGCGGAAAAGTTCGTGCTCGGGCGCGACGATGCGGTGGCCGGGATCGGCACCCTGCTCCAGCCACCACCAGAAATTGGTCGGACGGAACTCCCATGAGACGCCGGGCGCCCATTGCTGGGCGCTGTTCTCGCCAAGCACGATCAAGGTGCCGCCACCGRCCAGATAGTCGAGGAGGATCGGGCGCTTGCCCCGCAGAACGCCCGGATGAATGCGATCCGCCACCATCAGGGCGTCGCAGCCGGCAAGGTCGGCCGCAGCCAGTTCAGGCGCGTAGATCGTCCGGTCGAAGCGACCACCGAGCCGCTGACCATAGATTGCTTCCTGGTGGTAATAGGTTCCGCCGTCCAGCACCGCGAGTGTCATGCTGCCTCCGATGGCTTGGCGATCCAGTCGAACAGTTGCGGCATGATCCGCTCCGAGCTGTTGCCCGAGCCGAAATAGCCCCACAAATCCGCGCCGGCATGGACCAGCAACCGCCCTCCCACCGCCGGCCGGCAATCGAAATCGACCGGAGACCGRCTCGGTCCCAGGCTGTTGATGATGCGCGCACCGGGCGGTGGCGGGTTGGAACCGCGCCCATAGAAGCCCGCCACGCCGCGCCGCTTCGAGAGATCCGCAGGATCGACGCCGGCCCAGACCGGGTGCTCCGCCTCTCGGTTGACCGCGAGATCGTCGACCCGATAGCCGGGGATCGGCTGGAACCGCGAGAGTTCGGCCAGGAAAGGGTGCCCGATATGGCCGCAGACGACGATCGTGCCGCCATCGGCCAGGAAGGCTTCAAGCTGTCCCCGGCGCGAGGCAAGATAGCGCTGGTCCGAATGCAATCCGAGCAGCAGGCCGCGCGTGCGGGAAAGCGCGGTCCGTTCGAGATCGTAGAACGGCACGAGGTCGATTCGCGGGCCGAGCGCGAGATCCGTGATCAGGGCCTGGGCACCGGTCTCGCTCTGCTCGCAATCAAGGAGGATGGCGTCGATCACGGTTTGAACGCCATCGGATCGATGAGGTCGCGGCGCATGTCGATGGTCTTCTGTAACATGCCGGCCTCGATCATGARGGACTGATCGGCTTCAAGGTTCTTCACATCGGCATCGGTCATGGCGAGCGTGAAATCATACCAGGGCAGTTGCTTGCGCGCGTCCTCGACCGAGATCTTCTGGTCCTCGGCCGCGATCTTCAGGGCTTCCTCGGGATTGGTCTTCATGAACGCGAGTGCCTTCCCGTGAGCCGCGAGATAGGCCTGCACCAGGTCCGGATGGTCCCGGAGAAAATCGGTTCGTACCGCGATCACCGAGGTCGGAGCGATCAGCCCCTCGCCGCTCGCCAGGATGCGCCCGCCGGCAGCTTCCACCTGCAGGGCATTGGCGCCGGCCAGCGTCGCCGCATCAACCTTACCCGCCAGAAGTGCTGCCCGCGCCGCCGGGATATCCATGTTGAGATACTCGACATCGCCGAGCTTCATGCCATTGGCGGCCAGCGCCGCGGCTAGGAGTTGGTTCAGCGTCGTCCCCTTGGGGCCGCCCACGCTCTTGCCCTTCAGATCCTTGACCGAAGCAGGGCCGTTCGCCGTCGTCATCACGAAGAAGGCCTTGGGCGAACGCGAATAGGCGGCAATCACCTTGAGGTCGATGCCGTTCGCGCGCCCGAGAATGGCCGAGGTCCCGCCCAGTACGCTGGCAATGTCGACCGCACCGGCGGCAAGCGCCTGGATCTGCGCCGCGCCCGAGGTGATCTCGGGATTCTCGACCTTGTTGATGCCCGCCGCCGCAAAAGCTTCCTCGAGAAAGCCCTTCTTGCGCATGACGATGGAGGGAACGTTGAAGGGTGACGCCACATAAGTAACGCGCACGCTCGATGGCTTGTCGGCAGCATGGACCGAGATCGCAGGCGCAGCCGCAACGATGACCGCAAGGGCGATCAGCTTCAGAAATTTCACGACACAATCTCCTTCTGTAAGGGATGCCTGCTCGTTTCGAGCAGGCGCTCGAGCACGGCACGGCGATGAGCGAGCAGCGCGGGATCCGTAGGGTCTCGCGGGTAGGGAAGATCGACCCGGCGCAAACCGACGAGCCGGCCCGCCGACAATTCGGCAATGGCCTCGCCGAGCAGAACCGCCTCCTCGACGTCATGGGTGACGAAGACGACGGTCGGCCGGCGCTTGCGCCAGATTTCGACGAGCTCCTGCTGCATGGTGCGGCGCGTGAAGGCGTCGAGCGCGCCAAAGGGCTCGTCCATGAGCAAAAGATCCGGTTCGAGGACGAGCGCGCGGGCAATCGCGACCCGCTGCGCCATGCCGCCCGAGAGCTGCTCCGGCGTTGCCTCTGCAAATCCCGAAAGCCCGACGAGGGCCAACGCTTCGCCGACGCGCTGATCGATGACCTCTTGCGGGATGCGGCCGCAGAGCCCGAATCCGGCGTTGCGCGCGACGCTGAGCCACGGCATCAGCCGCGGCTCCTGGAAGACATAGCCGATGCGCGGGCGCCCGCCGCCAGCAAAACTCAATGTGCCGGACGTCGGTTCGGCAAGCCCGGCCAGGATACGCAGCAACGTGGTCTTGCCGCAGCCGCTGCGCCCCACGATCGCTGTGAAGCTGCCGCGCGGCAGATCGAGATCGACGTCTTCGAGAGCGGCGACGCTGCGCCCCGCAACCGAATAGCTCATGCCGAGATTGCGGGCCTCAAACACGGCCGAGCTCCAGATGGGAGCGCAGCCACGGCGCGCTGCGGCGGATCGCGGCCCGGGCCAGGGCATCGGCGATCAGCCCGAGCACGCCGATGACAAAGACCCCGACGAGAACGATGTCGGTGCGCGCAAGATTCTGGGCGTCGATGATCATGTAGCCGAGCCCCGAGCTCGACGCGATCAGCTCGGCTCCGACCAGAGCCCGCCAACTATAGCCGAGCCCGATCCGCAAACCGACGACGAGGGCCGGAAGCGAGGCCGGAAGAACGATCCGACGCAGGATTTCCGAGCTGCTCAGGCCACAGGCCCGGCCGACCTCGACGAGCTTCGGATCCGCCTGGGCAATCCCCCCAAGGGCTCCCAGGAAGATCGGGAAGAAGCAGGAGAGCATGATCACACCGATCTTCTGCACTTCGCCGATACCGAGCCACAGGATCAGCAGAGGCAGCAGCGCAAGCGGCGGAACCTGGCGCAGGAATTCGAGCGCCGGCTCGACCAGCGCGCGCAACCGCGGCAGCAGACCGAACAGCAGTGCCAGGGGCAAGGCAGTGGCGACGGAAAGGCCATAGCCGAGGATCACGCGCTGCAAGCTGATCGCCACATGCCTGACAAGGGAGCCATCGGCGATGAGTTGACGTCCCGCCTCCATGACCGCGACCGGCCCAGGCAGCAGGAAGGGCGAAACGAGACCGAGCACACTGGCTACAGACCAGAGCAGTCCCAACAGCAAGAATATGGGCAGTCCCTTGGACACGGCTACTACGATTGTTTCAGAGCAAGGCGGCGGCGCCCGCGCGACTGACTAGCATTGTTTCGTAGCGCATCAACAATATTACGATATTTATCACGCGAATATTTATTATAATTATTCTAATGAGAAGAATACGCTTTCGACAAGCGACACAGAACGGCGCGCATGCTTTGCAGATCGGAATAACTGCGCGTTTGACGAGCATCTTCGTCCCAAAGCCCGCTTCACCGGGCCTCCCGGCCCGCGACCCCGGACATGACTCCCGGAAGATAATCGTCTAAGGCGGCGCTCGCCCCCAAGAGATTTCCCGCTCTCGATGCTGTTCAATTCCTTCGTCTTCCTGCTCGGCTTCTTGCCGCTTGCACTCGCCCTGCACTGGCTGGTCGAGCGTTTTCAGCCAAGCCTGCGGCTGCCTGTTCTGGCGCTCCTGTCCTTTGTCTTCTACGGCTATTGGGACTGGCGCTTCGTCCCGCTGCTGGCTTTCTCGATCCTGCTCAACTGGTGGACCGCCGAAGCCTTCCTGAAGACCAAGCGAAGCGGCCTGATTTCGCTGGCGATCGCACTCAACCTCGCCGTGCTGGCGCTGTTCAAATACTTCAATTTTTTCGCTGAGTTCGCAGGCATGGTTCCGGGATTACCCGTCCCCAAGCTTGATCTGGCGCTTCCGCTCGGCATCTCCTTCTTTACCTTCCACCATGTGATGTACCTGACCGATCTCAGGCGCGGCGAGGCCCCGCGCTACGATCTGGTGCGCTATGCGCTCTACATCGCCTTCTTCCCGCAGGTCCTGGCCGGACCGCTGGTGCGCTGGCRCGAGATCATGCATCAGTTCGACGAACGACCCTATTTGCGGTCCGACGCGGCCGAACGCATCGCACGTGGGCTGATGCTCCTGACTGCCGGTCTCGCCAAGAAGGTGCTGCTCGGCGACCCGCTGGCCGAATACGCCAACCCCGTCTTCGCCGCGGCAGCCGCCGGACAGGTCGTTTCAGTAGCCGAGGCCTGGCAAGGCACACTTGCCTTCACCTTCCAGATCTATTTCGACTTCTCCGGCTATACCGACATGGCGCTCGGCCTGGCCCTTCTCTTCGGCATCGTGCTGCCGCAGAATTTCGATGTGCCCTATCGCAGCATCAGCATCCAGGATTTCTGGCGGCGCTGGCACATGACGCTGTCGCGCTTCCTCCGCGACTACCTCTACATCTGGATGGGCGGCTCGCGCCGGGGACTGCCGACCCAGATCTGGGCGCTCTTCGCCACCATGGCGCTTGGTGGCCTCTGGCATGGCGCCGGCCTCACCTTCATCGCCTGGGGCGTCGCCCATGGCGTGGCCCTGATCATCTRCCTGCTCTGGCGCCGTGCCAAGCTGCCGATGCCGGCGCTGCTCGGCTGGGCCCTGACCCTGCTCTTTGTGACGCTGTGCTGGGTCTTGTTCCGCGCCTCCTCCTTCCCGGCGGCGCTGACGATCTACAAGGGCCTCTTCGGCTTCGCGCCCTTCGGCTCCGGCTTCAAATGGCGCGCTTTGCTGCCCGCAGCCGCCTTTGCGATGCTCGGCCCGACCGCATGGGCCCTGGTGCACCGGCTGCCGCCGGCGCGGTGGATCGCCGTGCTGATGGCAGTGCTCTTCGTGCTTGTTTTGTTCAAGATCGGCGACGACGCCAATTATGAATTCATCTACTTCCAGTTCTGAACGGCTCAGCGCCGAGGCCAACCCCGCCGCAGGAATGAGCTGGCAGCGGTTTATCCGCGTCTCTCTGACTGCGGGAGGCCTCTTGCTAGCCGCCTTCTTCACCGCGGCCATCCTGATCGACCCCTATGACAGCGGGCGCTCACCACTGTCATTGAAGCAGGGCGTTCGCCCGCAGGGTCCGCGCACAGCCGCCGCCAGCCGCGGCCGCGACCCTGCATTCTCGGGAGCGATATTCGGCAATTCCCATATCCAACTGGTCAAACCCGACCTGCTGAAAACGCTGACTGGAATCCCCTTCGTCTCGCTGATCGCCCCCGCGACAGGCCCCAAGGAGACGCTGGTGCTGATCGACTGGTACCTGCGCCATAGGCAAGAACCGGCCAAGGCTCTGGTCATCAGCGTCGACCACACCTGGTGCACGCCCGACCCGGCCATGCCCGTCAGCAAACCCTTCCCGTTCTGGCTCTTCAGCCGCAATTTCGCGGAGTATCTCTTCGGATTGATGCGCTACGACGTCGTCGAAGAACTGCCACGCCGCATCCGATATGAGATCAGGAACGCACCGAAACGCGCTAGCCCGGATGGATACTGGGACTATGAGGCTGGCTATGTCGGCCTGGGATATGTCGAAAAGCCCGAGCTTCGACGCAGGTTGTTCGAGCACCAGGATATGAGTGGTGGTAACGAGACCGGACCTTTCCCGGCGGCCACCGCGCTCGCTGCTCTTCTTGAGGCAGAATCAAAGGGCGCTCCCGTGGTGCTGGTGCGTCCGCCGCTCCATATTACCGCGCTGCCGGCACCTGGCAGTCCCGAAGGGCGCGCCGAGGCGGCCTGCCGGGCCGCTTTCCAGGCGCTAGCCGACGAACGCCCTGCAACGAAGCTTGTCGATCTGCGTCGCGACACGCCCCTGATCCGTGAGCCTTCCAATTTCTTCGACCATAGCCATTACCGTCAGATTGTCGCCCGCGAGGTCGAAACGAGCATTGCGGCAGCGCTCACGTCTCTGCGATAAGCTTGGCAAAGATGCCCGGAGAACGACGGATTTCATTTTTATGACAACGACTTCGCGAGATTGGTTGAAACTGCATCGATCGCGATTGTTACTGTCTCTCTCCCTCGCTATAAGGGCGCCAAATCGGCGGCCCGACTAAGGCAGAGTCGGTAGGCACGCCGGAAACAGACACTCAGAGAGCGCGCCTATGTCGAAACAGATCATCCTGGACGCCGACTACCGACCCTCCGACTCCGAACCCTTTATGAACGAGCGTCAGCGCGAATATTTTCGCAGCAAGCTGCTCGCCTGGAAGGAGGAGATCCTCAAGGAAGCCAAGGAGACGCTGGTCACCTTGCAGAGCGAGAGCGAGAATCACCCTGATATCGCCGATCGCGCCTCATCCGAGACCGATCGCGCGATCGAGCTGCGCGCTCGCGACCGTCAACGTAAGCTGATCGCCAAGATCGAAGCTGCGATCGCACGGATCGACGAGGGCAACTACGGCTATTGCGAGGAGACCGGCGAGCCGATCTCGCTCAAGCGCCTCGAGGCCCGGCCGATCGCAACCCTTTCGCTGGAGGCGCAGGAGCGTCACGAGCGCAACGAACGTGTTTTCCGCGACGACTGAACCTTTTCCGCCATCCACGGTCTGAAGAGAGCCTTTCGCCGCCGGCGAAAGGCTTTTTTGTTGGAATGGAGGAAACCCCGCGCGGGAGGCGCGGGGTTTCACTGGATGCCACCCATAAAAGCTTGGGGAGCGTGGCTGGCATCCGGGACAGGGGCTTGCCTCGGGAGGAAGCAGCCCGCCGGCCAGGGAGGGAAAGGCGGGGAGCGTACCTCGCCTGGCCGGGTTTCTCGAAGGGCCGTCAGAAGGGCAGCAGGATATCCATGACCTGCTGGCCGTAGCGCGGCTGCTGGACATCGGTGATCTGACCGCGGCCTCCGTAGGCGATACGCGCCTGGGCAATCTTGCTGGAATCGATCGTGTTGTCGGATTCGATGTCCTCGGGCCGGATCACACCGGCGACGATCAGCTCGCGCACCTCGAAATTGACCCGGATCTCCTGCTTGCCTTCGATCACGAGATTGCCGTTCGGCAGGGTCTGGGTCACCACGGCAGCGACATTGGTGGCAAGCTGCTCGGCGCGGCGGACCGAGCCCGAGCCTTCACTCGACCCCTCGGAATCGAGCTTGAGCAGTTCGCCTGCGCTGGAGCCGTCCGGCAGGAACTTGTCGAGCTTGTTCTCGAACCCCATGATCCTCGCTGCGCCGAAATCCTCGCCGTTCTTGCGGCTGCGCTTGGTGGTGTTGTCGAGCTGGGCCCGGTCGGTGACCTTGACCTTGACCGTGACGAGGTCCCCGACCATGCGGGCACGCTGGTCCTTGAAGAAGGCGCGCGAGCCTGTGCGCCACAGCGAGTTCGGCGCGAAGGAGGCATGTTCGACTGCCGGCATCGGCATCTGCACGGGCTTGTAGCCCTTCACCGCGGTCGGATCCTCGATCGGCGAGAGCGCTGGTGCCTGGCCAACATTGGCAAGCCGGTCGGCAGCCCCGCAGGCGCCGAGCGCGAGACCGAGCGCAAGGATGCTCGAGAACCTGAGAAGCTTGGCCTGGGACATGATGATATTCCGCATCTTCGTGACTACTGCGCGTTGGCGACGCGGCCAATACCGGCCGATTTGACCGTGATCCGGCCGGGACCGCTGACCGTGCCCTGCAACACACGCTTGGATTGGGGATTGGTGACGCTGACGACATCGCCCTTCGCGCCAGCCTCTCCGGCGCGCCCACGCATGGTGAGAAGCAGGCCCGGCGCCTCGTAGACGATGGTGACGAGATCGCCGCGGCCGACGATCTCCTCGCGCTGCACATCGCCATTGCGCAGTGGCATTCCGRCCATCAGCGCACGTCGCGCAACCTTGTCGACCGCTCCCTTCATCTCGGCGATCAGCTCCCCCCCCTGGCCTTCACGCGGGCGCCGCTCGACAATCACGTCTGCGGCGGTCAGCGTCTCGCCGCGGGCAATCGCGCGGAGCGGAACCACGACTTCCGTCGTTTCGACCAGATGCCCCGAGATCCGCACCGGCTTCAGGCGCAGCGCGGCGCTACCGGGCACCGTCAGCAAAGCCTGGAGGCGACGCGACCGGGCGTCATAGCTCAGATCGACCACCGTCATGGCGCCCGTCAGTTCGGGCTCGACCGCAATCGAAGGCGTGCCCCCGTCCACGGCCAGCGCAAAGATGCGGCTATCGACACCGAAGCGTTCCAGCAGCCCGGTCTTCACCGCACCCTCGACATCGGAGGCCATGACGCGGCGAGCCGCGCGGGTAACGACGACCTGCGCGATGCCCTGGCTGTCGATATCGCTGGCCTCGCGGATGACGCCGCCATTTTTCGCGGCTTCGATGATGCGGGCGGCCTGGATCGTGCCGGTCTCGCCGAGCACCGGCGCCCGAAAGGCCGGCATGGCGGCSTCCTGCGGGGAAAGGCCGGCGATCAGATCGCCGAAGGTGACGAGGTCGCGCGACAGCGTGAGTTCGTTGCGCAACTGCATCCGGCGAAGGGCCGGGGCCGGATGCGCCTTTTCCGCCGGCAAGGCGGCCGTCGCGACAGACGCGGCCTGGTGCGGCTGAGCCGCCAGCGCAGATCCAGCGAAGAGCAGGGAAACAAGAAGGCTGGAGGAGCGGATCATGAGCATGGTCCTCACCCTCGGAACATCTGGGTCGTCGCCGACAGCATCTGGTCGGCGGCGGTGATGACCTTGGAATTCATTTCATAGGCACGCTGGGCCGAGATCAGCGACGACAGCTCGATGACGGCCTGCACATTGCCTTCTTCGAGCGAATACTGCTGGAGCGTGCCGAACCCCTCCGCCCCGCCGACGCCATCGATCGCCTGGCCCGAGGCAGCCGTCTCGATGAAGAGGTTGTCGCCGAGCGACTCAAGTCCGACCTTGTTGATGAAGCGGGCAAGTTGGATCTGCCCGATCTGCTGTGGCGCGGTCTGGCCGGGGAGCCTGACTTCGACCGTGCCCTGCGCGTTGATGCTGACGCTGGTCGCGTTGTTCGGGATCGTGATGCCCGGCTCGACCTGATAGCCGTCGCGGGTGACGAGTTGCCCCTGCGAGTCGAGATCGAACGAGCCGTCGCGGGAATAGGCGGTCCGTCCATCCGGCATGCGGATACGGAAGAAGCCCTCGCCCTTGACCGCGAGATCGTATTCCTTCTCGGTCGACGTCATGTTGCCCTGCGTCATCACGCGACCGGTCGAAACCGTCTTGACGCCCGAGCCGATGAAGGTCCCCGCCGGCACCTGCGTGTTCTGATCGGAGGTGGCGGAACCGGCCCGACGAAAGTTCTCGTAGAGGAGATCCTGAAAGTGGACGCGCTGGCGCTTGTAGCCAGTGGTGCGCACGTTGGCGATGTTGTTGGAGATGACCTGAACGTTGAGTTCCTGGGCCATCATGCCGGTCGCGGCGGTCTGAAGGGCGCGCATTGTGCTGGCTCCTTTTCCTGTCAGGCCTGCTGGTCAGCGAGGCGCGAGATCGCCCGGCTGCGCAATTCGTCGGATTTCGACATCAGGTTCGCCATGCTCTGGTAGGAGCGCTGGACCTCCATCAGCCGCGTCATCTCGATCACCGCCTTGACATTGGATGTCTCGACCGCGCCGGGCTCGAGGCGGGCCAGTGGCCCGGCCGGCTGAGCCGGAGCGGTCGAAGCGAAGAGATTGGTGCCGTCGCTGCTCAATGCAGCCGGATTGGCGAAACGCACCTGGCGGAGCTTGCCGCGCGTGCCGAGATTGGTCGACACAGTGCCGTCCGTAGCGATGCTGGCGCCGGTTTCGGTATCGCCGAACTGGATCGGGCCGCCCTCTCCCAGGACCGGCTGGCCACCCTGGGTGACGAGCTGGCCGCGGCCATTGATGGAGAGCGAACCGGCGCGCGTATAGCGCTCGCCCTGCGGGGTCTGCACCACGAGGAAATTGTCGCCGCGCAACGCCACATCGAGCGGATTGCCGGTGCGCTCGATCACGCCCTGAGACAGATCGACCGGGGTGCCCTTGTCGATGACATAGGAGAGCTTGCGGTCAGGCGCCTTGAAGCCCTCGGCACTCGCCTGGGGCATGAGAAACTCATTGAAGCGCGCCGAACGCGCCTTGAAGCCGTTCGTGCCGACATTCGCCACGTTATTGGCGATAACATCCAGCTCACGCGCCAGAGCCATCTGGCGCGACAGGCCGACGAGAAGCATGTTCTCCACGGCGGTAACTCCCGATCATGTCCCGCGAAAGCCTCGACGCTCCCCAGCGCAGCCTTCGCAGATCAGTCACCGCAACCCCCGTGCCAACGTGGTTAACTGATATCATCGCTTTGAAATATAAGAGATATTATTCAACCCGGACTGCGCCACCCGCTCGGCAACAGCGTGTCGACGGGCAGAAACGACCGGGCAAAAACTGCCGTCCTTAACGAGACGTTAACCCTGTTTCGGCAGATTTGCAGGAGTGAGCCGCCCAGAATGGAGCCGCGCTCCGGTACCCGGGCAGACAGGTATGGCCAAGAAGACCAAGAGCAGCGACGACGAGGCCGCAGACGGCGCCGGCGCGCCGAAGGCGGGCAAGAAGAAGCTCGTGATGATCGTCGGTGGCGTTGTGCTGCTGGCCGCTCTCGGTGGCGGTGGCTGGTTTTTCCTGAAGAAGCCTTCACCAGAGCAGCTTGCGGCAGCGGAAGCGGCCAAGAACGTCAAGAAGCCGGCAACCTTCGTCGAAATGAAGGACATGATGATCGGCATTTCAAGCGGCGGCCAGCAGGACCGCCAGCCGATCATGAAGATCAAGGTCGTGCTCGAGATCGCGGATGCCAAGGCCTCCGAGGAGATCAAGCCGCTGCTGCCGCGTGTCGAGGATGCCTTTCAGGTCTTCATGCGCGAGCTGCGCCCCGCCGATCTCGACGGCTCCGCCGGAATTTACCGGCTGAAGGAAGAGCTTCTGCGTCGCGTGAACGTCACCGTCTATCCGGCCAAGGTCGAAGCGGTGCTGTTCAAGGAACTGCTGGTCCAGTGAGCCGGCCTCTCCGATCCCTGACCATCAGCCGAGCGTCCCATGGCCGATAGCGAACTCGAACAGACCGGCGGCCTTCCCAAGGACCAGCCTCTGACGCCGGAGAACATGGCGGCGGAATGGGCCACCATGCCGGACACCGTCGAGGAGGAAGGCGAGGCCGAAGGCGGTACCGACCGCCTGATGAGCCAAGACGAAATCGACACGATGCTCGGTTTCTCGGCTGGAGACGACAAGGACAGTCGCAACGGCATCCAGGCGATCGTCGAATCCGGCTCGGTATCCTATGAACGCCTGCCGATGCTCGAAATCATCTTCGAGCGTCTGGTTCGGCTGCTCTCGACCAGCTTGCGCAACTTCTTCACCGACAACGTCGAGGTGTCCCTCGAGAGCATCCGCTCCGTGCGCTTCGGCGACTACATCAACTCGATCTCTCTGCCCGCCATGCTCTCGGTCTTCAAGGCAGAGGAATGGGACAATTTCGGCCTGATCACGATCGAGTCCTCCCTGATCTACTCGGTGCTGGACACGATGCTCGGCGGCAAGCGCGGGCAGCCTGCCCCGCGGGTCGACGGGCGTCCCTTCACGTCGATCGAATTCAATCTGCTGAAGCGGGTGATCGCGCTCGTCCTGAGTGATGCCGAAGCGGCATTCCAGCCGCTCTCGCCGGTGAATTTCAAGGTCGACCGGATCGAGTCCAATCCGCGCTTCGTCTCGATTTCGCGCCCTGCCAACGCAGCGATCCGGGTCGAACTGCGCTTCGACATGGAGGGGCGCGGCGGCTCGCTGCACATCCTCCTGCCTTATGCGACGATCGAGCCGATCCGTGAACTGCTCCTCGAGAGCTTCATGGGTGAGAAGCTCGGCCGCGACCCGATCTGGGAAAACCACCTCGCAACCGAGGTCTGGCAGACGGACGTCGCGGTGAAATGCGTGCTCCACGAAACCCAGATGCCATTGAAGCGCGTGATGAAGCTCGAGATCGGCGACACGCTGATGTTCGACGCGCGCCCCGATTCAGTGGTTTCGCTGCGTTGCGGGGACTTCATGGTCAGCGAAGGTCGCATCGGGCGCGTCGACGACAAGATCGCCGTCCAGGTCGTCAGCCCGCTACGCCGCTCCAAGACCACGATCGCAGCCTTCGACAGCGCCACCAGCCATCTCGGCTCGCCGATCTGACGCCCGGGGACAACGCCATGACGATTACCCTTATCGCCGATGCGCTGGTCGCCAGCCTCCTCGTCGCCACCATCATCACCTGCTATGTCCTGTCCAAGCGAATCGAGCGGCTCAAGGCGGATGAAGGCGCGATGCGACAGACCATCGGCGCCCTGATCTCCGCCACCGACACGGCCGAGCGCGCCATCGCCGGCCTGAAACTGACGCTTGGCGACTGCGACCGGACGCTGGCCGAGCGACTGCGTACGGCCGAGCGCTATGCCGCCGATCTCGCGGCCCAGGTCGAAGCCGGTCAGGACGTCATGGAACGCATCGCCCAGATCGTCAGCGCCGCCACGCTGGTTGCGCCCAAGGCCGCGGATGCTGTGCCCGAGGTTGCCGAAGAACCGACCGTCTCGCGCCTGACGAATGCCGCGCACGCCGCCGCCGCGATCCGCGCCCGTGCCGCCAAGCGGCTGGAAGGTCAGGCGGCGTGATCGAGAGGCCCCGCCTCATCCCGGCAGTGATCCTCGGCGCCATGGGCCTCCTGGCGCTGAAGCTGATCGCCTGGACGTCGGAGCCTTATCCCGCCAAGGGGCCTGCCAGCGCGCAGGCGCTTGCGAAGACCCAGCCCGCCGCACAGCCTCTCAAGACGGAACCCGAAGTCTGGGGCCTCGCCAAGGTCATCGCCCGCGCACACGCTCCCGATACGTTCCTCGATCCCGAAACCACCGGCACGATCGAGAAGCCCAAGGCCAATCCGGAGGAAGAGGCGAAGGCCGAGGCTGCACGCGCGGCCAACCCGAACAACAAGGCCGATGTCCTCAATGGCACCGCCAGGACCACCTCGCCTGCCGAGCGCGCGATACTGGAGCGCCTCGGCGAGCGGCGCGAGGAGATCGAGGCGYGCATGCGCGAGTTGGAGATGCGCGAGCGCCTGCTCGACACGGCAGAGAAGAAACTCGACGGCCGCGTCGGCGACCTGAAGCAGCTCGAGGACAAGGTCGACGGCCCCAAGGCCAAACAGGCCGAGGAAGAGAGCAAGGCAATCAAGAACCTCGTCATCATGTACGAGACCATGAAGCCGAAGGACGCCGCAAAGGTCTTCGACCGTCTGAACCTCAGCGTGCTGGTTCCGGTGGTCCAGCAGATGAACCCGCGCAAGATGTCGGATGTGCTCGCTGCAATGTCCCCGGATGCCGCGGAGAAGCTGACCGTTGCCTTGGCGACCCCGGCGCGCGCGCCCAGCCTCCCGCGTCTTGCCGCCGAATCGGCGCCCCTGTCGGGCAATGAGCTGCCCGCCGTCGCGCTGCCGCAGCGACGCTGACCCTCCCGCGTCCTTAACCGGCCATTATCCTTGACGCCCTATCGTCGGTAGCGCTCGGGCTGCCGTCTTGCGGTCGTGCCGGGCACTGGTGTCGCGTTGCGTGAGTGTACCGGTTTGCGTTTCCCGCGTTCTCTTGCCTTTGGTGTCGGACTGGCCGCGCTTGGCGTTGCCGCCAGCCTTTCCATGCCCGCGCTTGGGGCAACGGCGACCTTGCAGGGTGCCGCCATGCCGCCCGGCTTCGGGCGCCTGTCGCTGACGTTCGACGAGCCGATGCCAGTGCGCGTCAGGGTCGCCAATGGCGTCCTGGTCGTTGCCTTCGRCGGCCCCGTGAAGATCGACGTCAACAAGATCGCCAAGGAACTCCCGGACTATGTCTCGATCGCGCGGATCGACCCTGATGGCCGCGGCATGCGCTTTGCTCTCGCTCGCCCCTACAAGGCGAACCTGATCGAGGCCGGCGACAAGGCCTTCATCGACCTGCTGCCGGAGACCTGGAAGGGCGTGATGCCCGGCCCTCCGCCCGAGGTCATCGCCGCTTTGGCCGAGCGTGTCCGGTTGGCGGAGGCCCGCGCTCGCGAGATCGACCGCCGCCCACCAACTGCCCCCAAGCCTCTCCTGCTGACCAGCGCCAAGCTGCCGACACTCGAGCGCCTGATCTTCCAGGCGCCCTCCGACACCAAGCTGGCGCATGAGCTTGTCGACGGC
>NZ_JBFTRC010000071.1:0-25368 GCF_056399325.1 Allobosea sp. 01N443 | reverse complement strand
GCATTACTGCAGCCAGTTCCACCCGAAATACAATTCCGGCGTGGCGGAGTTGGTCAAGGCGGCGAACCTGTCCGACTGGGGAACGCTGTTCCGCAACAAGTGCGGCGATATYGAGATTCCATCGCGCTGGGGCAATGCCGACAAGCCGACGCTCGACCCCTGGGTCATCAAGGAGCCCTATACCGGCGGCGCCACGCGCGTCGTGATGGAACGCAATCCCTATTTCTGGCAGGTCGACACTGCCGGTAACCAGCTGCCCTATATCGACAGGCTCAGCTTCAGCATCTCGCAGGACGTCGAGTCGCTGATGCTGGATGCGATTTCCGGGCGCCTCGACATCCAGGAGCGCCATCTCGACACGCTCCAGAACAAGCCGACCCTGTCGCAGAACATGCAGAAGGGCGGCTACCGCCTGATCGAGTTGATCAGCTCCTCGTCGCAGCAGGTTCAGATCTATCTGAACATGACGCACAAGGACGCCAAGATGCGCGAGATGTTCGCCAACAAGGAGTTCCGCAAGGCGCTCTCGTTGGGCATGGACCGCAAGGAGATCATCGACCTCGTCTATCTCGGCCAGTCGCAGCCGCATCAGACTGGGCCCCGCCCCGGCCATCCCTGGTATCACGCCGGCTTGTCCGAGCAGTTCACCAGCCACGACCCAGCCCAGGCCAACGCCATTCTCGACAAGCTCGGCTACGCCAAGAAGGATGCCAACGGCATCAGGCTGCGACCGGACGGGCAGAGGGTCTTCTTCGCCATCGACGTGATTCCAACGCTGTATCCCGATGAGGTCGATGCGCTCGAACTGGTGAAGCGCCACTGGGCCGAAATCGGCGTCGACATCAAGGTCAACACGATCGAGCGCGCCCTTTACTACACGCGCGGCGACAACAACGACCATGATGCCGCCGTCTGGCCGGGCCCCGGCGGACTCGACCCGATGCTCGACCCGCGTGACTACTTCGCCCAGCACACTCAGGGCTCGCGCTACGCGATTCCGTGGGCGCAATGGTACGTCTCGGGCGGCAAGGACGGCCAGGAACCGCCGGAGGGCCAGAAGCAGCGCATGAAGCTGTTCGACCAGGCGCGCGCCACGGCCGACCTGGAGAAGCGCACCGCGCTGATGAAGCAGGTCTTCGACATCACCGCCGACGCCTTTGAGACCATCGGCATCTGCCTCGCGGTGAACGCCTTCGGCATCTGCAAGAACAACCTACAGAACGTGCCGGCGAAATATCCCAACGCCTGGACCTGGCCCAATCCCGGCCCGGCCCTGCCTCAGCAGTTCTTCTTCGCGACGTGAGCGACGACAGCCCGGCCGCGCCGCGAGCGTGGCCGGGCCGTCTCACCCAACAGGCAGTGCCATGCTCCGCTTCATCGCCAAGCGCCTCCTCTGGATGGTGCCCTCGCTGATCGTCGTCAGTTTTCTGTCCTTCGTGCTGATCCAGCTTCCTCCGGGCGACTTCGTCACGACCTATATCGCGACGCTCGCAGCCTCGAACGAAGTGGTCGATCAGAACACGGCGGCCGATCTGAGAATCCGCTTCGGGCTCGATCAGCCGATGATCGTCCAATATTTCAAATGGATCAGCGGCATCGTGCTCAGAGGTGATTTTGGCCTCAGCTTCGAATGGCAACAGCCGGTCAGTGACCTGATCTGGGAGCGGATGGCGCTGACCCTGGTGCTGACTTTCTCGACGCTACTCGCGACCTGGGGCATCGCACTGCCGATCGGCGTGTTCTCGGCCGTCAAGAAGTATTCGATCGGCGACTATATCGTCACCTTCTTCAGCTTCCTCGGCCTCGCCATTCCGAGCTTCCTGCTCGCGCTCGTGCTGATGTATGTCGCAGCCGTCGAATTCGGGCAGGAGGTCGGCGGGCTCTTCTCCGAGCAGTATCTCACGGCCCCCTGGAGCATCGGCAAGGTCATCGACCTGCTGCACCATCTCTGGATTCCCGTCATCATTCTCGCTGTCTCCGGCACCGCCAGCCTGATCCGCGTCATGCGCGCCAACATGCTGGACGAGCTGCACAAGCCCTATGTCACGACGGCGCGCGCCAAGGGCCTCTCGGAATTCCATCTGCTGGTGAAGTACCCGGTTCGCCTGGCCCTCAATCCGTTCATCTCGACGATTTCCTGGCTGTTGCCGAACCTCGTCTCCGGTTCGATCATCGTCGCCATCGTGCTTAGCCTGCCGACGGCGGGGCCTCTCCTGCTCCAGTCGCTGATGAGCCAGGACATGTATCTGGCCGGCGCGTTCGTGCTGCTGATCTGCACGCTCACGCTCATCGGCTCTCTCATCAGCGATATCCTGCTCGCCCTCGTCGACCCCCGCATCAGGCTGGAATAGGTAATGACCGACACCGCCCTTTCATCCGTCGACAGCACCCGGCTGGCCGTTGCCTCGCAATGGCAGCTCGTCTGGTGGGCGTTCAAGCGCCACCATCTTGCCATGGCGGGGCTGATCGTCACGGTGTTTCTTTACATCATCGCCATTGCCCCGGGTTTCTTCGCCATCAATGATCCGTCGCAGCAGAACGCACGGGCGGCATTCCATCCACCGCAGGCTATCCATTTCATCGACAGGGGGGCGGATGGGAGCTGGTCTTTCCGGCCCTTTATCCATCCTTCGGTGTTTAAGCGCGATCCGCAGACGCTCTCAGCGGTCTATAGCGAAGACAAGGCCCGCAAAACCTATCTTACGTTCTTCGGCCAAGGTTTCGAGTACAGGCTGTTCGGGCTGTTCAGCACTACGACCCACCTGATCGCCTCGGAAAACAAGGCCCAGCCGATCTTTCTGCTCGGGACGGATCGGCTCGGCCGCTGCGTTTACAGCCGTATCATCCAGGGCGCCCAGATTTCCCTGTCGGTCGGCCTGGTCGGCGTCCTGCTTTCGCTGACTATCGGCATCCTGCTCGGCGGCATCTCCGGATATTACGGCGGTCGCATCGACTTTGCGGTACAGCGCGTCATCGAGTTCGTGCTGTCGCTACCTAGCATCCCGATCTGGCTCGCGCTGTCGGCAGCCCTGCCGCAGGATTGGCCCGCGACCCTCAACTATTTCATGATCACGCTGATCCTGTCGCTGACCGGCTGGGCCCAGCTCGCCAGGGTCGTGCGGGGCCGCTTCCTGAGCCTGCGTACCGAAGAATTCGTCACCGCGGCGCGGCTCGACGGTGCCTCTGAAGGACGGGTCATCTTCCGCCACATGCTGCCGAGCTTCGCCAGCCACATCATCGCGTCGATCTCGCTGGCGATCCCGGCCATGATCCTCGCAGAGACCGCGCTCAGCTTTCTCGGCCTGGGGCTGCAGCCGCCGACCATCTCCTGGGGCGTATTGCTGCGCGAGGCACAGAACATCCGCTCGATCGCGACCGCGCCCTGGCTGTTCGCGCCCGGCGTCGCCGTGGTGATCGCCGTGATCGCCCTCAACTTCCTTGGAGACGGATTGCGCGATGCCGCCGATCCGTACAACAAATGAGCGTCATCGATCTCGCCATCGGCCAGGAGCTGCGCCCCGCCGCGCCGGCGCCGACGATCCTCGAAGTCAGGGATCTCGTGACGCACTTCCCGGTGCGCAACGGCGTCGTCAAAGCTGTCGACGGAGTCTCGTTCACGCTCCAGCGTGGCAGGACGCTCTGCATCGTCGGCGAGAGCGGCTCGGGCAAGAGCGTGACCGCGCGCTCGATCCTGCAAATCGTCGATGCACCTGGGCGTATCGTCTCGGGCGCGATGGTCTTGCGCCGGCCCGATGGAACCTCCGTCGATCTCGCGAAGCTCAACCCGCGCGGGCGTGAGATCCGCGCGGTCCGCGGCCGCGAGATCGCGATGATCTTCCAGGAGCCGATGTCGTCGCTGTCGCCGGTCCATACCGTAGGCGACCAGATCATGGAGGTGCTGCAGCTCCACCTGAACATGGGCAAGAAGGAGGCTCGCGCGCGCTGCGTCGAGCTCCTGGCGCAGGTCGAGATTCCCAAACCCGAAGCCGCCGTCGACCGCTATACGTTCGAGTTTTCAGGCGGCATGCGCCAGCGCGTAATGATCGCGATGGCGCTCGCCTGCAATCCCTCCCTGCTCATCGCCGACGAGCCGACGACCGCGCTGGACGTCACAACGCAGGCCGAGATCCTTGATCTGATCAGGAGGCTGCAGCGGCAGCACGGCATGGCCGTGATGTTCATTACGCACGATATGGGCGTGGTCGCCGAGGTTGCCGATGAGGTGCTGGTGATGCACCACGGCAAGGTGATGGAGAGCGGCCCGGTCGACGCCATATTCCACGCGCCGCAGGACGACTACACCCGCATGCTGATCAGCTCCGTGCTAAAGCTCGAGCAGAAGGCCGAGATCAGGCTGAGGCGCGCGCCGATCGCGCAAGAGGCTCCGCCCGTCCTGCAGGTCCGCAATCTGGAAATGCATTTTGGCTCGCCCAAGGCTCCGCTCAGGGCCGTCGACGACGTCTCGCTGGAGGTCAGACCGGGGGAGACGCTCGGCATTGTCGGCGAGTCCGGTTCGGGCAAAACCACGATGGGGCGCTGCCTGCTGCGGGTCTACGAACCCAACGCCGGAGCGATCGACTATCGACGCGCCGATGGCGAGGTCGTCGACCTGCTCAAGGCTGACAAGGAGACGCTGAGGGCCTGCCGGCGCGAGATCCGCATGATCTTCCAGGATCCGGTGGGTTCGCTCAACCCGCGCATGACGGTGGCCCAGATCATCGGCGAGCCCCTGCTCGTCAACAAGATCGCCTCCGGCAAAGAGCTCGACGACCGGGTTGCTGAACTGTTGCGCCAGGTCGGCCTGGAGCCCTCCTGGCGGGAGCGCTATCCGCATGCCTTCTCCGGCGGCCAGCGCCAGCGCATCGGCATCGCGCGTGCCATCTCCCTTAACCCACGCGTCATCGTCGCCGATGAGGCGACCTCGGCGCTCGACGTCTCGCTGCGCTCGCAAATGCTCGACCTGATGATGAACCTGCAGGACAAGCTCGGCTTATCCTACGTCTTCATCAGCCACGACATCGGCGTCATCCGCTACATGTGCGACCGGGTGGCTGTGATGTACCGCGGCAAGGTGGTCGAGACCGGTGGGGCCGAGCAAGTCTGCAATACGCCCACGCACGCCTATACCCAGGCCTTGCTCTCCGCCATTCCGCGACCCGACCCTCGGGCGCGCAGCATCCACCGCCGCCACCGCTACTCCGGTTAACGAGCCTACGGATCAGCCCCATGAAGATCGTCGACATCAAGACCTTCCTGATGCATGCGGGCGCCCCCAGCCTGAAGAACTGGGCCGCGGACGGCTCGTTCGGATCCCAGCAATTCTCGAAGAACCTCACCGGCAGCCGCAACTGGCTCTTCGTCAAGGTCGTCACCGACGAAGGCATCACCGGCATCGGCGAATGCTCCGGCTGGCCGCGCGTCATCAGGACGGCGGTCGAGGACCTGAAAGCGCTGCTCGTCGGCGAGGATCCGACCCATATCGAGCGGCTCTGGCAGAAGATGCAGATCGCGATCATGGGCCACGGCATGACCGGCGTGGTCGGCGCAGGCGCCATGACCGGTATCGACATGGCGTTGTGGGACATCAAGGGCAAGGCGCTGGATACGCCGGTCTGGAACCTACTCGGCGGCAAACTACGCGACAGGATCCGTATCTACGGCCATGCCAACACTCCGGAGGCGGCGTTGTCGCTGAAGCAGCGCGGCGTTACCGCGTTGAAATGCGGCGGCGTCTCCGATCCCGTCAGGAAGGTCGCGGCGCTGCGTGAGGCGGTCGGCGCGGAGATGGACATCGCCATCGACCTGCATGGCCCACCATGGCTCACACCGGCCGATGCGACGCAGGTGTGCCGGGCGCTTGAGCCCTACAAGATGATGTGGGTCGAGGACCCGATCGCGCCCGATAATCTCGACGGCTACGCCCGCATACGCAACCATTCCTCGGTGACGCTGGCGGCCGGTGAGCGGATGGCGACCATCTTCGGTGAACGCGAGCTGATCGAGCGCGACCTGATCGACGTGGTCCAGCCGGACACCGGCCGAGCCGGCGGGATAACCCAGATGAAGAAGATCGCGGCAATGGCAGAGGCGCATCACATCATGCTTGCGCCACATTCCGGCTCGCTCGGGCCGGTCGCGGAATATGCTGCCCTGCATCTCCTCGCAAGCTGCCCGAATGGCCTCATCCTCGAGCGCATCKAGGATGACTGGGACGGCCGCGCCAAGACGGTGATCCCGCACCCAGTCTCGCGCGACGGCTATCTCGACGTCCCCGACCGCCCCGGTCTCGGTGTCGAGATCGACGAGGATTTCGTCGCGCAATGGCCCAGCGAGATGAATGTCTCGATCCCCGTGACGGAGGGGGCCGGCTCCTATGCCGAGGGAACTTTCCGCGAGCATGTCTACGTGCAGTCGCGCTGGAAGCGCGGCGTCTATTTCAAGGACTGAGCCTATGAAGATCGAGCGCTTGCGGGCTTATATGTCGCGCGACAAGGATCGTCCCCGTGTAGTTGTCGCCATCGACACCGATGACGGATTGACCGGCTGGGGCGAGTGCTACAATCACGGGCCTGACCGGGCGCTATTGCCTCTGCTCGACTACCTGTTCGAGTTTATCCGCGGGCAAGACCCGCGACGGATCGAGTACCTGATCCTCTACCTGCTCCAGCAGAGCCGCTTTCCGCCAGGCGCACTCGGGCTGGCGGCGATATCGGCCATCGACCATTGCCTTTGGGACATCTCGGCCAAGGCTCTTGGCGTGCCGGTCTACATGCTGCTTGGCGGCAATGTGCGCGACAAGGTGCGTGTCTATGCCGGTGTCTACACCGCCCCAGACCCGGCCATTGCGCGCGACGAACTCAACGCGCTGAACGAGCAGTGGGGGCTGACGGCGTTCAAGCTCAGTCCCTATCGGATCGACATGCACGCGCATCGCTGGGGCGAGGTCGTGCGAACCAGCGCCGAGTATTTTCGCAATCTGCGCGAGACCGTGCGTTCGGACTATGAGATCGCCTTTGACGCTCATGCCAAGATCTTCGAAGTCGGGCAGGCGATGCAGCTCGGTAACGCGCTTGCCCCCTACGATCCGCTCTTCTTTGAGGAACCGCTCCGGCCCGAAAACTTCGAAGCCTGGGGCGAGCTGAAGCGCGGCCTCGCCTGCACGCTGGCGACGGGCGAGTCTTTGTACAGCCGTTTCGAGTTCCTGCGGCTGCTCTCGGTCAAGGGCTGCGACATCATCCAACCCGATATTTGCGTCGTTGGCGGTCTGCTGGAGATGCGCAAGATCGCCGCGATTGCCGAGGCACACTACGTGACCATCGCGCCCCACAACCCGATGGGGCCGCTGGCCACCGCCGTGAACCTGCATTTCTCGGCTGCGCAGCCCAATTTCCGGATTCTGGAATACCGGCTGCCGCACGGCCCCAACTATGCCTTTGGCGACGGCAGCGGCGACGCCATTGCCCAGCCCGATCGCTCGCAGGGGGCCTGGTACGTCAAGGACCCCTATCTGCCAAGGGATGGCTATCTGCAATTGCGGCCCGATCGCCCGGGCTGGGGGGTCGAGATGGACATGAATGTCCTGGCCAAGGAGGACTACGTTCATTGGGAGCGGAAGGTCCCGTGCCGCCCGGATGGCTCGACGGCTTATGCCTAATGGCAATGTCGGATTCCGGCAGCTATCTCGGCGAATACGCCGTCCCCCGCCGGCATCTAGTCGGGCTCGGCGATGTCCATGCCTATAAGAGGATGGTCTTTGCCGAGCACGGCGCCATTCGCGGCCGTGGCGCAGGCGCTGGCCGCTCCTGCGAGGCCTCGCAGCTAGACGTCCCCTGCTCTAAGTTGATCAAGGTCGGATCTGCCTCGGGCTGGGATGCCCTGAGGGTTAGAGCAGCCCCATAATCATCAAGTAAGTCCTGATTTGGTCGGGCCCCCGGGAAGCAATAGGAGCCGTGCATGTCGCCTCATCATGCCAGAGAACAGGCCGATCTCGCCGTTTATATTGGCAATGGATTGGGCGGTGATATCAGTGTGCTGCGGCTCTCTGGCAAAAGCGGTACGCTGAGCCCGATCCAGCGCATGCCCTTCCCAGGCGTGACCGAACCCGGCCGCTCGCTGCCGTTAGCACTGTCGCCGGGTCGAGAGTTCCTCTACGCCGCCATGCGTGGGGCGCCACGCGGCGTCGCAACCTTCCGAATCGACCGGGCCACCGGTGCGCTGTCTGAACTTGGCTTTGCCGCGATGGCGGAGAGCGTCGCCTATATTCGCACCGATCTCAGCGGACGCTTCCTGTTCGGCGCTTCCTATGACGGAAATGTCGTCACGGTAAGTCCGATCGCGACCGACGGCGTCGCGCAGCCGGTAGCGCAGCGTATTCCAACTGCGCCGAACGCCCATGGCATCATGGGCGACCGATCCGACCGGCATGTTTTGGCGACAAGTCTGGGCGGCGACGTGGTCTACAGCTTCGATTTCGACCAGGTTGCCGGGACGCTGGCGCAACCACGGACGACCGCCCTACCGAAAGGCACCGGGCCGCGCCATTTCATCTTCGGTCCCGCCGGCAAGACCGTGTACCTACTTGGCGAGCTCGATGCTTCGGTCACGGTCTTCGACTACGATCCGGAACACGGCGCACTCAACACCAAGCAGGTCGTCAACATGCTGCCTGTCGGCTTCAGAGCAAAGCCCTGGGGCGCTGATATCCAGATTACGCCGGACGGCCGCTTTCTCTATGCCTCTGAGCGGAACAGCTCGATATTGGCGAGCTTCGCGGTCGAGGTAGATGGCAAATTGCGATTGTTGCAGCACATCCCTACCGAGACGCAGCCGCGCGGCTTCGGCATCGACCCCACCGGGCGCTACCTGGTGGCATTAGGACAGTCGACCAACCACGCTACAGTTTATGTGATCGACGAGAGCGGCGGGCTCAGTGTTACCGACCGAGCCATGGTGGGGAACAGCCCGGATTGGGTAGAGATGGTCGAGTTGGGTTGAGGTCAGCCAGGAGAAAAGGCGGGGTCATCGCTAGGACGCGAGCGCGGGGCCTTCTCAAAATCCCTCATGTCATACTCTGCGATTGCGTCCGTAAGGACAAGGAGCTCTCGCTCTCCGTCGCCGCCCGGCTCATAGCGAAGCAGCGCCGCGGCCCGCTTTACTGCAAGGCTGCGATCCTCGTCATTCGTGATCTCGAAACCTTTCTCACCTTGCAAAGCTGCCCCTCCTGCACGAACTCGCGATCTGAAACCCAGACCAACTTGCGAATCAGACTTCACGATCACCATGGATTGCGGTGGCTTTCGGGCAGCGCGATTTACGCGATCGGCCGGCAACTCGTCGTCATACGAACCAAGCCATCATCCGACGTAACTGAGCCTGAAAGGCTTTATTCCTGGCCCCACGGCTGGCCGCCGGACAGCATAACGCCGCGCTCGCCTAGCTGTGCCTCGAGCCCCTACTCGAGTCTGGCGATGAATTCGTCGGCGACCGCTTCGCGAGCCGCTTGTTCGATCTCTGGGCCCGATGCCTCGGGCCTGCCAAAGGCAATGTTCTCCCGCGCCGACGAACTCTTCGTCCGCCTCCGTGCAAGCGCCGATTTCTCCTGAAGACTTCGGTCAGACGGTATTTTTCGGCTTCGGCGGCCTATTCGCCCCAGCGCAAGGAACGCCTTATTCCATCGCCTCGCGCTGTTTCAGCAGCTGGTTCAGCAGCTCTTGTTGATGGTTGATCCTGTTCGCGATTGCTTCTTCCGCAGCAGATCCAGTGGTTGCGGTGGCTCGTTCCATCAGATCGGCTATATTTCTTCGGACGACCGCAATCTGGTTATCAAGATTCTGCTTGGACACATTATCAGGCATTGGCTCATTCCTCAGTGCGTATCTAGCGCCGATTACCAGAGGTGATGCAGCAAAAACGTTTCGGGCTATACTCAACAAGTCATTCGGTCAACTTGCCAGAATTAGCGGATACGATCTGATATAGAATGCGATATCGCGCCAAATATTTGCTGATTTCTGCCAACGGAACTGAACGTCCTGCATCCGGGCAGCGAGCAACCTATGCGATCATCGTGCGAATGATGCCAGCTACCGGCGCCCGTGATTTGCGTAAGCAAGGTCTCGCCGCGGAAGCAGCTGAGCAAGCGGTCGAAGCATAGGAAAACCATAGCCGCTATGCTGCGGATCGCCAGGATCTCGACCTATAGTGCGCAGATAACGCGGACGGCAGGCCCCCGGGGCGGCGTACGTGCAGTGGGCCGCGACCAGCGACGCCGCGATGCTGCATGGTGATTGACCTAGACTGCGCCAGCCGCTCGCCTACCAGTGCAAGCACGGGTTCTGTAGATGGCACGGGCGCTCAGTCGTCGGCGTCGTGCCCGTGTTCGTGACGGTGGGCGTAGCGCTCGGCCGGGTCTTCCTCGTCCTCGTCCGGGATGTCGTCTTTGTTCAATAGCCGCTCAAGCCAGAGCAGCGCGGCGGCCTTGGCCTCCTCGACGCTGTCCTCGGCGCAGACCGCCCGACGGTTTTCCTGATCGGTGCCGATAAAGCTCCCCGCGGAAAACCGGCTCGGCCTGATTACAAACCAAGCCTTGTCCGGCTGATCATTCGGGTCGGTGTGCCAAAGGCTGACGCCATCGACGCTGGTCTCGTACCAGGCCACCTTCTTCGGAGTCTCCGGCATATTCCCGTTCCAATGGGCCATGGTCGGATGTCCTCAAGTCGAGAGGTAGATGACAATGCCGGATTCCTTCGGAATTGCCCCACTGGTCATGCCATCGCCCAGCGACCCATGGCGATTGGCGGTTCAAGGCGCGACGCTAGTCAACGACAATAGTCGTCGTCGTCTTCCTCGTCGTCATCCAACTTGTGGTCGCCGTCCCGTGCAGTGAAGTCAGCCTCAAGTGCCGCTTCCGCGCATGCTGTTTATCGGCGCAGTAAACAACTCCTCGCACATATCGGGCGTCACGAGCATTAACAGAAGCAGCATCGTGAGCGCGCCGACAGGCCGTTCCGGGCTGTGTCGACGATCGGCAGAGTCGGATGCCGCCCCCCATCATCAGGATGAGCGCAGGCGCCAATTCGCCTTCGCGCGAGAAAGCCCGCTTGCGCGATCTCGCGCTGCTCACCCTGACTGTCGTCGCGATCAGGCCCCATGGAAGCTAGTGGGCCAAGGCGCCGAGGCGTGACGCGATGCGTCGCGTGCAACAAGCTGCGATACCTCAGCGAACAGGTCCATCGGCGCTCTCAGCGCCAAATCCGACAGGGAGAGGATACCGATCATCCGTTTCTCTCTGTTCATCACCGGAACATGATGGATTTGCTCCTCCGCCATGCGGCGCGTCGCATCCCTGACGTCATCGTCCTCGAAGCACCAGGTGATGCCCGCCGTCATGACCTTTCTCGCCTTTGTAGTGTTGGGATCGGCCCCTTCGGCGCAGCCACGGCAGGAAGGTCTCTGTCCGTGATCATTCCGATAAGGCGATCATTTTCTCCCACCGGAAGGCACCCGATTTTCGCGTCGCGCATCTTGCGCGCGACCTCGGTCAGCGAGATGTCCGGAGAGATCCATTCTGCATGTGCGGTCATAGCGTCACGAACGAGCATGATAACCTCCTGCTCTGCGCGGCTTCGAGTCTGAGGCATGTCGCTCTCTGAAGGGATTGCCTGGTGGTCTCCACGCTGCGCCGGAATGCGCTGCGCCAGCCGAGCGCGCTATTCAGAAAACTGCCTTGGGCGCCGAAAGCAGCGTGGTCCGGGAAAGGACTCTGGCGAAGGCCTGCCCCCAGGGAGTGGCATGCTCGTGGATGATAACGGATCATCAGGGGGCGAGCCAGCATAGTGTGCGGTGACCAGGCAATTCGGCGCAGCCAGGGCCGACAGCAGGGCCAGCGGACCAGTCCTTACTCCGGGCCGCCGATCCAGTCGACCAGCAGAGCTGCGAGGCCGAATGCAGCGCCGGCGGAGCAGACAGCTGGCCAGCCATTCCAGGCCCAAGCGATGCCGGCCAGCATCGATCCGGTGGCGCCACCGATGAAGAAAATGCCCACGAACAGCCCATTTAAGCGTCCGCGCGCCTTGGGCTGTAGTAGGTTGATGGCGCGGCGGCCGAGCGTTTGGTCGCCGATTACGCCGATGTCGAGCAGCACGGCGCTGACGACCATTAGCCCCAACGGAACCCATCCGGTTGCGGTCGCGGCTGCGGCGGAGCCTGCCCACGCCGACAGCGCCATCGCGCCGATCAGCACGAGGTGGCAGGCGAGAGTGGCGGAGCGCGTCAAACCACGATCTCCAGCGCGGCCGAACAGCGGCGTGACTGCAGCACCTCCGGCGCCCGCCAACGCAAACAGCGCAATGCCGCGCTGGCCGAGGTCGAAGGGCGACTGTGCAAGGCGCAATGCCACCGCCGTCCAGAACAAGCTGAACGCCGCCATTACCAGCGCCGCTGTCAGGGCGCGCCGTCGAAGCATCGGTTCGTCGCGCAAAAGGCCGAGCAGCGAGGCGATCAGCGCGCCATAGGATGTTCTCGCTACCGGGAGCCGTCGCGGCAAGCTGAAAGCGAGGACGCAGGCGAGCAGAATCAGAGAAGCCGCGCTGAGGCCATAGAAGGCTCGCCAGCCCCAAGCATCGGCGACCAGGCTGGCCAGCGGACGCGCCAGCAGGATGCCGACCATCAACCCGCTCATGACGTCGCCGATAACGCGACCATCCTGTCCAGGTGGGGCCATGGATGCGGCGATCGGCACAAGGATCTGAATCGCGGAACAGGCGGCGCCCAGGACGAACAGCACTATCAGCAGCGCGCTTGCCGTAGGCGCGAGTGTGGCAATACCAGCGGCCATTGCTGCCGCGATCAACATACGCAGGATTAGGGCGCGATTCTCGGCGAGATCGGCGAGCGGCACGAGGAAGAATAGGCCGGCGGCATAGCCAAGCAGGGTGGCCATGGCGACGAGGCCGAAGCCTGCGGCATCGGCGCCGAACGATGACCCGATTAGGCCAACTAATGTCTGCGGCGCGAACAGATTGGTGACGATGATGCCGACAGCGGTGGCAAATAGCACAGTCTGCGGGCCGGTAATTGTGGCGGCCGGCAAATGCGTCATTTGTCCGTCTTTCGTTCCTCGCATGGTCGATCCTCAACATTCCGCATATCGTTTTTTGCTTTTATGCGAAACCGTCACCATGCTACAATTCAATAAATTCGATAATGATTATGCGGGTCTATTATGAACATTCATGACCTCGAAGCCTTTATCGCCGTGGTGGAAACCGGTTCGATCGTCGGTGCGTCAGCGAGACTTAATCTTACCCAGCCGGGTGTAACCCGCCGCATCCAGAACCTTGAGGACGCGCTGGCAACGGCGTTGCTCGACCGCCAGTCGAAGCCGCTGAAGCCGACAGCCTCCGGCCGTGAAGCCTATGAACATGGCCGGCGCGTGCTACGTTCGCTTGAGGATTTGAAGGCCGGCGTGTCGCCAGAGGGCGAGGTCAGGGGCGAGTTCCGGCTGGGCATTATGCCCTATCTCTCCGATGCCGCGCTGGCGATGCCGCTCGATGGCCTGCGCGCCGCGTTCCCGCAACTGACTTTACGCATCACCTCCGGCTGGTCGCCAAGGCTGGTCGAGCAGGTGGCGCGCAGCGAGCTCGACGCAGTGGCGGTGTGTCTCGCGGAGGGTTTGGCGCCGCCGCAGGAACTGATCTGCGACGATCTCGGCGCGCAAACAGTGCTGCTGGTTGCGTCATCCGACCTTGGTGTACCGCGGGAAGCCGACCTTGCCACGCTGTCGCAATTTCCCTGGGTGATGAACGAAAATGGCTGTGGCTTTCGTGCCTATATCCGCCAGAGCTTCGAGGCGGCGCGGCTGCCTTTCCAAGTTGGGGTGGAGGCTCTCAGTGTCGATCTCAGAATGTCGCTGGTGGCGCGCGGCCACGGCATCGGCATAGTCACCCCGGCCGCCTTCGCCGACGGCCGCTGGCGCGAGGGAGTTGAGGTCATCGACTGCCCAAACTTCAAGCCGCAAGTGCGCGCTTGGTTGCTGCACCGCCCCCCGGCAGGCAGGCTCGCGCGGCCGATTGAAGTGTTCCGCAATGCCTTGATCGAAGGGCTTCAGCTTCCGATGCCGCTGTTATCGTAACACGGTGCTCAGAGCAGTGCTTCACGAGGCCTTATCAGTCCCCGATTGGCGCCTTGTGATCGAAGCCGTATAAGTATACTTGCCGGCTCCAAACTTCAGTTTATTTTCCATCGCGCTCTATCGATGCGGTCATTTCCGCTTGGCAGTGGGTTTGATTCGCGAGATCATTGCTCCGCGGCTTATGTTGCTTTGGGTCTGGGGAAACGAGCGTCATCGCCATGCTTTATGCCCTTATCGGGCTTACGGCCCTGTTTGTCGTGGCTGTCTTCGCACACGCGGGGGACAAGAGCCCGCTTCAACGCCGGCTTTACGATCAGCGGCACCGCAGCACCGAGCAGGCGTTTAGACGGAGGAGCCGTATTTGACATAATTAGTGCCAGTTGTCGGCTCGCGCTGGTGGACGTCCTAGGCAACGATAGGCGGCTGTTCCTTCGGCCAAAGCCGCCAGATATTCGTAAGATGAGTTGACGATCTTCGTCTCAAACGCGCGAACCCTCGACTCGGGGATCTCAGAGCGGACGGATCATGGTCCCCGATAGCGATCCAGGATGGACACTGAACCTTCGACCGATTGTCACCCAAACAATTGGTGCCCGTATCATCGGTTCCGATCACGCCGCGGCATCAGTAGTTCACCTAGCCTCGCTCCCCCGCCAAAAATTCTTGGGAGGCGAGCGATGTCGGAAAGGCTCTCCACCTTGCCTCAAATGAACGGTTTCACGGGCGAACTGGTCGAGCCATTGACCAGCAAGGCGGTGTTCCAGTCTAGCTTGGCACACCGATATGCACGGCGCGCTCGAACCAAGAAGATCCTGCGCTCGCTGAGCGATGAGCAACTCCGGGACGATGCGCCGCTGCCCCGGCGGGACGGTCCGGGACATGTGAGCACCGTGTTGTGGCCGGAGCTGACGGGTAGTCGAACTGGAACGCCAAGAGACTACAAGTGCAAGCGCGCTGTCGACGGATAATCATCGCCCACTTAAAGCGCGGGCCAGCCCAATCTAGCAATTGGGGCTCCAGCACGTTCCCCATTAGTTGCCTCCCCCTCAAGCACCGAGCCTCTCCCGAGGTGAAGCTGCCAGGCGAGAGATCGCCCTCAGCGGAAGTCAGTGCTGATTAGAATGAAGAATCTGGCCGAGAAATTGTCGCGTGCGTTCATTTCGAGGTGTTGAGAAAAATTCTGCAGGCGGCGCGACCTCGACGATCTCGCCTGCATCCATGAAGATTATCCGGTCAGCAACCTTGCGGGCGAAACCCATCTCATGAGTGACGCAGATCATGGTCATGCCGCTTTCGGCGAGTTCTACCATGACGTCGAGGACCTCGCTGACCATCTCCGGATCGAGCGCCGAAGTAGGCTCGTCGAACAACATGATCCTCGGGTTCATGCATAACGACCGCGCGATTGCAACGCGTTGTTGCTGGCCACCCGAGAGCTGGATCGGGTATTTCGCGGCCTGCTCGGGGATATGGACGCGCTCCAAGATGATGCGAGCGTTCGCCTCGGCCTCCGGCCTCCTGATCCCGCGCACCTTCATTGGCGCTAGCGTGCAATTTTCCAACACCGTCAGATGCCCGAACAGGTTGAAGCTCTGGAACACCATGCCGATCTCGCGGCGGATGTTCTCGATGCCGCGCAGATGCGCGTGTACGCTCGTGCCATCAATGATAATCTCGCCGCTCTGGTGTTCCTCGAGCTGGTTGAGACAGCGGATCAGGGTCGACTTGCCAGAGCCCGAGGGTCCACAAATGACGATGCGCTCGCCGCGGTTGACCGTCAGGTCGATGTTCCGCAGAACCTGGAAGTCGCCATAGAATTTGTCGACCTTGCGCATCTCGATCATAACGTCGCCCGCGGTGCGGGACGCGCCGGTCTTCTCTGTTGCGGGCATCGTCATGAGCTTCATCTCGTTTTGACCAGAGAATTTGGCGCGCCCGACCCGAGACCGGACGCGCCATGTCACGCGTTTGGGCAGGTTCTCAGAATGTCGGCATCGGCGGAAGCTTGTTCAACGGAATGCCGAACCAGCGCTGGTTGATGGCGCTGAGTTCGCCGTTCTTCTCGATATCGGCGATGAATTTGTTGGCGAACTCGGCGAGCGCAGTGTCGGCCTTGCGAAAGGCCATGCCATTGGCCTGCTCGCGCAGGGTCAGCTTCGGCTCCATGTTGAGCTGTGGATAGTCCTTGTTGAGTTGCGCGAGGATGGTGTTACTCGCGCCCATGGCCTGGACCTGACCCGAGATCAGGGCCTGCAGCGCCGTGGCATCGTCGTCGAAGCGCTTGAGTGGCGTGCCCTGCGGCGCGATCGCGCTGATGGCCGTGTCCTGCGTCGAGGCGCGCGCGACACTGATCGTCACCGGCTTCAGGTCCTCCGGAGTCTTGATGTTCAGGCTCTTGGGACCCAGCACGTAAATGGTGAGCGTGCTGTAGGGATTGGAGAATAGCACCTGCTTTGAGCGCTCGGCGGTGATGCCGAACGTGGCAATCAGCACGTCAATTTTGTTGGTCAGCAGATAGGGTATGCGGTTTGGCCCGGTGACCGGGACGAGTTCGAGCTGCACGCCAAGCGCCTTGGCCATCAGCTTGGCGACGTCGGCGTCGTATCCGGCCGGCTGCTGCTGGGCGTCGGTGCCGCCGAAAGGCGGATAGTCGGTCAGTACGCCAACCAGCAGCTTGCCGCGCGCCTTGATCTCCTCGGGCGTGGCTGCGCTCGCCGGGGCGGCGCCGAGAGTTGCGGCGGCGACGCCGGCGAGAAGCAGCGCGCCGAGGCTGCGGCGCAGGATGGACTTGAACAGTGACATGGGACGTTTCTCCTCGGGTGGACTTGGTAGGCCTTGCGTCGCCGCGCTTAGCGCGCGGCGACCAGGAGCTTTTGCTCCATTCGCTTGCTGTAGGCCGATAGCGGCCGGCAGATCAGGTAGTAGATCAACGCGACGAGCGCGAAGATGGTAAAGGGCCGGAAGGTGGCGTTGTTAATCACCTGCGCCGCCCGCGTCAGTTCGACGAAGCCGATGATCGAGGCGAGCGAAGTGCCCTTAATCAGCTGAACGAGGAAGCCAATCGTTGGCGGAATGGAGATTCTGACCGCTTGTGGCACGACGACCAGCGCCATCTTCGGCCAGTAGCGCAGACCGAGCGAGGTCGCCGCCTCCCATTGCCCGCGCGGCACGACCTCAATAGCGCCGCGCCAAATCTCGCCCAGGAAGGCGCTGGCATGCAGCGACAAGCCGATCGCGGCTGCGGTCCAGGGATCGACTGACCAGCCAAACAGACCGGGCACGAAGAACGCGAGGAAGAGCTGCATCAACAGCGGCGTGCCCTGGAAGACCTTGATATAGCCGTTCGCGACCAGCCTGAGCCATTTGAACTCACTAGTTCGAGCGAGCGCGACAAGGGCGCCGCCAATCGCGCCGCCGACAAAGGCAACGACCGAGAGCAGCAGCGTCCAGCGCACCSCGGCGATGATGTAGAGGATCTCGTTAGGTCCGAGTGTGCGCATCGTCTGAAACCTACCGGGTTGGCTTGCGCAGGAGGGTGCGCTCGATTCCGGCGAAGGCGCTCCAGAAGAACAGCGACAGGCCGAAATAGATGCAGGTCACAACGAAATAGACCTCGAAGCTGCGGAAGGTGCGCGACTGGATATCGCCCGCGACCGCCGTGAGCTCGCTCGCCGCGATCGCGGAGCAGACGCTCGAATTTAGCATCAGCAGGATGAACTGGCTGGTCAGCGAGGGATAGACCGCCTGGATCGCCGGCTTGAGGACGATGTAGCGAAAGATTTGCAGCGGCCRCATGCCGAGCGACTTGCCGGCCTCGACCTGGCCCTTGTGAATGCTCTCGATGCCAGCGCGGATAATCTCGATGCCGTAGGCGCCGACATTGACGACGAGCGCGATGAGCGCCGCCTCGTTCGATGAGAGTTTGATGCCGAGCGTAGGCAGACCGAAATAGATCATGAAGATCTGAATCAGGAACGGCGTATTCCGGATCAGCTCGATATATTCGTCGATGAGCCAGCGTAGCCATCGCGGACCCGAAGTCTTGCCGAGCGCCCCCGCGACCGAAACGACCATGCCGATCGCCATTGCAAGTGCCGAGAGCACGAGCGTGTTGATCAGTCCCTGCAGTAACTCTGGCCACGCCGCGAAGACGTCGGCGAAATCGAATTCATAGCTCATGCAAAACACCCGATGCGGCGGGTGACCAAGCGTCCAGCCATCCGTCTCCTCCTATGCCCTCACCGGCCGGTTCGATATCGGCTCTTTGTCTTACAACCATTGCGCCAATTACAGACGCGGGATCATCAATCCACCATCAGCATTGATCACTGTGCCCGTCGCGTAGGCGAAATTGCCGCTCGCCAGACCGACCACGCAACGCGCCACGTCCTCGCCCTCGCCCCAGCGCCCGGCTGGTATCATGCCGTCCGCGATACGGGCATCGTATTTGGCCGCGACCTTCGCGGTCATGTCGGTGCGGATCAYGCCCGGTCGGACCTCGAAGACCGGGATGCCTTCGGGCGCGAGCCTGACCGCGAGCGCCTTCGCCCACATCGAGAGACCGAGCTTCGAGACGCAATATTGCGCCCGGTCGATCGAAACCATCTCCGTGCTGGCCGACGTGATGAAGACGATCACCGGCCGCTCTGCCTTGTCCGCGAGCATCGCCTTGGCGACTTCCTGGCTCAAGAAGGCGGCGCCGCGCAGGTTGACATCCATGACGACGTCGAAGCTTTCCGGCGTAATYTCCAGCATGTCACCGCGAACCGGCGCGCCGATCCCGGCATTCGAGACAAAGAGATCGAGCCGGCCGAAAGCCCGCTTCACATCCGCGTTTAGGGCAGCATGGCTTTCGACTGCGGCGACGTCATGCTTGAAGAACCGCGCCGCGGCGCCGGCCTCCTCGAAGAGCTTCAGCGCCACGGCGACCGCCTCGTCCTCGACAACGTCGGTGAAGGCGATGTCATGGCCTACCCTGGCGAGCGCGACACCGATCGCGCAGCCGATGCCGCGCCTTGCGCCGGTAATTAGTGCGACGGGGCGGGTCATCTTATTCCCCTCGGTAGAGCGGTGTGCGCTTTTCCTGGAAGGCGGCGACACCTTCCCTGACGTCATCAGTATAGGAGACGAGCGAGCTCGCCAGCGTCTCCATGATCGCTGCCCGGTCCTCGTCTTCCGCGGCGTTGATCAACTGCTTGACGATGATGTTCGCGACCGGACCACGGGCGGCGACGCGCTCGGCCATCGCTGTCGCGGCCGCGAGCGCCCCACCCTTCTCCACGACCTGATCGACGATGCCGAGAGCAAGCGCTGTCTCGGCGGTGACGACCTCGCCCGTCAGGGCAAGGCGACGCGCGACACGCCCGCCCAGGCGCTTGACCAGGCGTTGGGTGCCTGACCAGCCCGGAATCATACCGAGGCCGCTCTCGGGCAGGCCAATCTTGGCCTGAGCTTCACAGATTCGGATATCAGCGGTAACGGCGAGCTCCAGCCCGCCGCCGAGCGCGTGGCCGTTCATGGCGGCGATAACCGGCGGTTTCATCCGCGCGAGCTTGTCGAAGACACGGTGGCCAGAACGCACCCAGCCCTGCCCCATCTCCAGTGCCGAAAGCTCGCCCCAGGCGACAATGTCGCCGCCGGCGCAGAAGGCCTTGCCTTCACCCGTAAGGATCACCGCGCGCACCGTTCGATTGGCATCGATCCTATCGGCGAAGCTGCCCAGCAGCCCAACCATGACGTCGTCGAGCGCATTGAGCTTTTCTGGCCTGGCGAGCGTGATCGTCGCGATGCCGGAGGCGATGTCGAGGCGGACGGAGTCGCTCATGCTGCCCTCATTGGAACTTCAAGGCCGATCAACGCCTCGTCGAACAAGGCCGCATCCATCAGCTTTGGCGGCCGCGGCACCAGAAGCGGAAACTCGCTCTGGGCGAGGATGTCACGCTCCAGATCCACGCCGGGCGCGATCTCCGTGATGACGATCCCCTCCGGCGTCAGCCTCATCACACAGCGTTCCGTGATGTAGGTCACCTCCTGCCCCTGTGCGACTGCGCGCGGCCCTGAGAAGGAGATGTGTTCGACGGCCTCGACGAGCTTCTTCACCCTCCCCTCCTTCTCGATAACCAGCTTGCCATCGGCGATCGCGAGCTTGGCCGCGGCGCTAAAATAGCCGGAGAAGACGATGCGCTTGGCCCGGGCGGTAATGTCGATGAAGCCGCCTGCGCCGGCCGTGACATGCGGCCTGACCCCGAGCTTGGAGACGTTGACACAGCCCTGCCGGTCGATCTGCAGGAAGGAGAGCAGCGACATGTCGAAGCCCGCGCCCTGGAAGTAGGTGAACTGGTAGGGCGACGGCACGATCGCCTCCGCATTGGAAGCGCAGCCAAACTGGAACTCGAGCAACGGCACGCCGCCGACGGCGCCCTGCTCGATCACCCAAGTCACCGCGCCGTGCTGCCCCTCCTCGATCAGGATGCGCGGGACGTTTGCTGAGATGCCGAAGCCGATATTGACCGCATCGCCGTGGCGCAGTTCCTGCGCCACGCGCCGCGCGATGACCTTGGCGACGTCGAAGGCCGGCGTCTCGAAGCTCGACAGGGGCCGCGACACCTCGCCCGAGATCGCCGGATCATAGGCCGTCTGCGTCGTCTGCATCTGCTCGGGCGCGACAACGATTGCGTCGACCAAAATGCCGGGCACGAAGACGGCTTGCGTCTTAAGGCTGCCGGCGGCGACCACGCGCTTCACTTGTGCAATGACAATGCCGCCATTGTTGCGAACCGCCAGCGCTTGATCGAGCGGGCCGAGCAGGCCTCCCTCATGCTCGTAGGAGAGGTTGCCGCGTTCGTCGGCGGTTGTGGCGCGGATGATCGCGACCTGAGGTACGATGCTCCGGAAATAAAGCCAGTCGTCGCCATCGAAATCGACGCGGCTGACGATCGGCTCAGCCGCGGCGCGCGCATTCATGGCACAGCCCTGATGCCTGGGATCGACGAAAGTGTCCATGCCGATCTTGGTCAGCACGCCCGGCCGCTTGGCGGCGGCCTCGCGATGCATGTCGAACAGTATGCCGCTCGGGATGTTGTAGGCCGGTATCTGGTCGCCTGTGACCATCTTCCAGATTTCCGGTGGCTCGGCCGAGGACGGGCCGGACGGATAGGAGCCACCCATAATCCGCGCCAGTAGGCCCGACTTCGCCAGATGGTCGATGCCCTTGATGCCCCACATGTCGCCGGCTGCGATCGGATGCAGGGTCGTGAGATTGCGCGGATGGCCGCAGGCGTCGAAGCGTCGGCCGATTGCCGCCAGCACGGCGTCGGGACAACCCAGACCGGACGACGAGGAGACAGTGACAATCGCCTCGTCCGGGATTAGGGCCGCGGCTTCGTCAGCGGAGAGAATGCGAGGAAAGGCCATGGTTTTGTCTCTGGATGTGAATTGTCAGCCGGCGGCGGCCAGTGCGCGCTGATAGGCGCCACAGGATTCTCGGATGACGAGGTTGGCGGGGCCTATGTAGCTCTCCGATTCCGCGGCTGAATCGGCGATCTGCTTCAGCAGCAGCGCGGCGGCGCGCTCGCCGAGCCCGACGGGATCAACAGCGACGGTGGTCAGTGCTGGCGAGACATGACGCGCCTCGCTGGTGTCGTCGAAACCGACGATCGCGATGTCGCGCCCGACAACGAGACCGTGCCGCGCCGCGGCGAGCATCGCGCCGATTGCGACGACATCGTTGTAGCAGACCACCGCTGTAGGCCGATCATTTAGCGATAGTACAGCGCTCATTGCACCGAAGCCCCCGTCGCGTGTCGGCATACTTTCAAGGTTGAGGGTTGGATCAACTTTGCGGCCGGCCGCCTCCATAGCCGCGAGAAAGCCGCCGTGCCGCTCCTGTCGGACGACCATCGAATGCATGCCGCCGAGATAGGCGATGCGCTCATGGTCAAGATTGATGAGATGGCGGGTGATCCGGCTGGCCCCGGCGACGTTTTCCGGCACGACGTGGCTTACCTCGGCGCCCGGAAGGCGCCGGATCGCCACCACGAGCGCAGTATCGGCTGCTTTGACCCAATCGAGATGCTCAGACCGCGTGTCCAGCGCCGGACAAAGGATGATGCCGCCAGCACCATGCTCGCGCATCATCCGCATCACCTGGTCCTGACGCACCACGCTTTCGGCTGTGTTGGCCATGAAGGCGACATAACCTGCCATCTGCAGGACCTTTTCGACGCCAATCGCAAATTCGGCGAAGAATGGGTTCGAGAGGTCGTTGAGGACCAGGCCCACGATGCGGGATTGCGCATTTCGGAGGTTGGCAGCGCCGCGGTTGTAGACATAGCCCAGCTGGTCCATCGTCTGCAGAACCTGCTGCCGAGTCTCGCGCTTGACGGTGCCGCGCCCGGTCAGGACGAGCGAGACCGTCGATTTCGAGACGCCGGCGGCGTCCGCGATCTCGATGATCGTCACCTTTCGCTTGCCGCTTTTCGACTTCGGCATCGTTTCATCCCTGAACCGTCTGCGTCACTTCTTATTATGGAACGTTCCATTATCATACTTGCGCGAGTGAGGCAATCACCCTCTTTCAAATGATTTTATGCACCTATATAAGGTTATTGAGGCGTTCATGAAATAGAACGTTCCACTAAACTGCACTTCCGGAGGAAGCGATGGCTGAAATTTCCCTGCCCCGTGCGGACGGCAGCAGCGAGCGCTACCCGTTGGCGGCACCCTCCCCTTATCCCCGCACCGCTTCCGCAAACGGGGTTCGCACCGTCTATGCGGCAGCCCATGTCGTGGCCGACCCGCTGAAGCTGCAGGAGCCCTGGCGCGTCGCGGCGGTGGACTGGGACGCCACTCTGGCTTTCCGCCACCATCTTTGGGGCCTCGGCTTCAAGGTTGCGGAGGCGATGGACACATCCCAGCGCGGCATGGGGCTGGATTGGCCGAATGCGGCTGAGCTGATCACCTGCGTTCTCGCTGAAGCCAAGGCGACGCCCGGCGCCGATCTCGCCTGCGGCGCCGGCACCGACCAACTGGATCCGCACGCGGCGCGCAGCCTCGACGACGTGTTACGCGCCTATGAGGAACAGATCGGCCATGTCGAGAAGCACGGTGGCAAGATCATCCTGATGGCGAGCCGCGCGCTCTGCCGCGTCGCGAAAAGCCCAGACGATTACCACGCGGTCTACAGCCGTCTGATCGGCCAGTGCCGCGGCAAGGTGATCCTGCACTGGCTCGGCGAGATGTTCGACCCCGCGCTCGAAGGCTACTGGGGCAGCCGCGACTTCCGGCAATCCATGGAGACGGTGCTAACCTTGATCCGCGAGCACGCGGCCAAGATCGACGGCATCAAGGTCTCGCTGCTCGACGCCGGCAAGGAGATCGAGATGCGGCGCCTCCTGCCCGAAGGCGTCGTCATGTATACCGGCGACGACTTCAATTATGCCGAGCTGATCGCCGGCGATGAGCAGGGCTTCTCGCACGGGCTGCTTGGCATCTTCGATCCGATTGCGCCGGCTGCGGCAGCCGCCTTCGCCAGGTTGGAAGCTGGTGACAGAGCCGGCTTCCACGCTATCCTCGACCCGACAGTCGCGCTCTCTCGCCGGCTCTTCGAGGCCCCGACACAGCATTACAAATGCGGGGTGGTTTTCCTCGCCTGGCTGAATGGCTTCCAGAAACATTTTCGGATGGTCGGCGGCGCCGAATCCGCCCGCGGCATCCTGCACTATGCGGATCTCTTCCGCCTCGCCGACCAGTCCGGGCTCTTCGTCGAGCCGGAGCTTGCCGCACGCCGCATGGAGCATCTGTGCGCCCTTAACGGCGTCGCCTGAGGAAAGGGCCGTACCATGCACGCTCCATTGCTTGACACCGAGATCTACGAACAAATTCGCGAAACCGCCCGGCGCTTCGCGGAAGATGTCGTCAGGCCCGCCGCTGCCGATCTTGACCGTGACGAAACCTTTCCGGCCGAGATCTACCGCCTGATGGGCGAGATCGGCCTGTTCGGTATCACCGTGTCGGAAGAGCATGGCGGCTCCGGCCTCGACACGTTCGCCTATACAATAGTGATGGAGGAGTTGTCGCGCGGTTATGCCTCGATCGCTGACCAGTGCGGCGTCGTCGAGCTGATCGGCACTCTGCTCACCCGCTACGGCACGCCCGAGCAGGTGAAGCTCCTGCCGGACATCATTTCCGCGAAGACCCGCATCGCTTACTGCCTGACCGAGGCGGAGGCCGGCTCCGACCTCTCTAATGTCCGCACCACCGCACGCGAGACCGCCGCCGGCTACGTCATCGATGGCAACAAGCTATGGATCCACAACGCGCCGGTCGCAGATCTCGGCTTCGTCCTAGCCTCGACCGACCCTGCCGCGGGCCATCGCGGCATGAGCATCTTCTTAGTCGATCTCCATGCATCGGGTGTCTCGCGCGGGCCGAAGGAGCACAAGATGGGCCAGCGCGCCAGCCAGGTCGGCGCACTCAACTTCGACGGCGTCGTGGTGCCGCGCAAGGCGCTGCTCGGCCCGACGGGGCGCGGCTTCCACATCATGATGAGTGTACTGGAGAAGGGCCGCGTCGGCATCGCTGCGCTCGCGACCGGCATTGCGCAGGCCGGGCTGGAAGCGGCTCTGGGCTACGCGCGAGACCGCCGTCAGTTCGGCAAGCCGATCCTCGACAATCAGGGACTGCAATGGATGCTGGCGGACATGGCCAAAGACATAGCAGCCGCCCGTGCCCTGACAGAGAGAGCCGCATTGCTGATAGACCACGCCAGACCCGCGACCGCTGCCGCGTCAATCGCGAAGTGCTTTGCAAGCGATATGGCAGTGGCGCAGACGGCCAATGCCGTCCAGATTTTCGGGGGCGCCGGGTATATCCGCGGGTTTGAAGTTGAGCGGCTCTATCGCGACGCCAAAATTACCCAGATATACGAAGGTACTAACCAGATTCAACGAACTATTATCGCCAAGGAACTCATTAAGAACGGGGCCGCGGCTTAGCTCCTTGCCAACGACTTGCCGAGCTCACTTGGCATGATTGGCTGCAAATCGGCGGCCCCGAACAGAAATAGCATCTCAAGCCGGCGGCCGGCTACTCCGCTCCTGACCGCGGGAGCCGGGTAGCTGACCTTCGGCGACGCAATTACGGTCGGCGGACGACCCCAGGTCGCAGTGCTCTGGGTTAGGCCGCAAGCAGCAAGCAGAACGGCGGCCTGGTGGCGCGGAGGAAGGGCGCGCCACCGT
>NZ_JBFTRC010000070.1:0-25465 GCF_056399325.1 Allobosea sp. 01N443 | reverse complement strand
GCGCAGGAGCGCGGGACAGTTCGCCAGGACCTGAGCAAGCCGCTTGTCGATGCGCTTGCGGTCTACATGCGCGAACAGCGTGCCAAGCTCTCCCGCGGCCACGACCTCGCCAGGGCCATCGATTATATCCTCAAGCGCTGGGCAGCCTTAAACAGGGCCTTCGCGTTCAGTTTTCGCGTCTTCGCCAGATCGAGGAACAGGATGTCGATCGGCCCGCTAGGCGCGGGGGCTTTCATGAAGTCCCCAGCGTGAAACATGACGCTCCCTTGGTACGGCGCCATGCGCGGCAGAATCAGATCAAGCACGGTGTCGCCTGGCTGCGCGACCTGCCCGACCTGGAAAKGCTCGAGGATGYCGGCCTTCTGACGAAGGACAGGCTTTTGGCTGAGGAGATTCCGGTTGGCCCTGGCGATGAAGGGGAGGGCGACGCGGAAGAAGCGAACCCGACGGCGTGATCTGAGTACTGCCAATATGCGTAAATCTTAGCCGTTCGACCTGGCCTCACGCTCAAGGCTGGACTTCCAAAACGCAGAGCTCATACCTGCAGAACATCTGGACCGGTGATTGGGATACTGAGAACGATCCTCCCGCAAATCCCCTCGGCAATTACACTTTCAAGCGACATCTGCACCAATGAAGCGCCGAAAAAGTCTTTCATCGTTGAATTCAAACAGGCGCGCCGTGTCCGCTCCAAGTCGCAACCCTCGATTTGGGCCGCCGTCGACTTCAAATCCGTCGGGAATGAATTAGACCTTCGAGCGCTGACGATCGGTCTACAGCATTCGTCCAAGCAGGGTGCTTCATCGGCTTCGCCTGAAACTCCAAAGGCTCAGCGAATTCTGCCCGCACTCGGACCAACTCGCGCCCTCGCTCAAATGGAAGTACCGTCGATCGGCAGACCGCCTCCTGAGCAAAAGAATGACATTGAAGCGATCGACGAGGTGCCGGTGGAACTGAATGTGCTCTCCACTGAACCGGGGGCGATAAAAGGCGAAGCTGCGAAGACGCGGTCGCGCCGCAAAAATGGCGAGACTTTGCCCGCGGGGCAACGTTGGAAACGGCGACTGCCGCGTATCTTGCGACAGTCTGCCTCCTGAACAGATCACGTGCAGCGGCACACCGGTGGGTCAGGATATCATACCCAAGCGGCGCTCGATCAGTCTTAGCGTGGCGCAGACAGCGTTAGGGCGGCAGGTGTCACCGCACAGACCTCGCGGTTGCACAGATTGTGGATCTGGCGCATTGGCGCGCCCCACTTGATCCTGAGTGCCCTTGTTTCGGCCGTGCTTGCGACGGCGCAGCCATCGTGGTTCGAAAGGACGATCTACGGTCGGCGTCGAAGTCCCGGATCAAACACGCGCTCGCAGGTGGTAGAAGCCGTCGAGCGGCATACCTCCATGAGCAACGCTTGCAGTACCAGGCGACGCGACAGATCATCGGCGTAGGCTCTCGCGGTTACCTGATCGCGCGTCTGCTTCCGAATTGAGATCGAAGGGGCAAGAGTGGCCCATATCCGAAATGCGGAACGTCCGGTATGTGGATGCGCAATTTCGTAGCGTAGCCTACAACGTCCTTGCCCGGCGGCGCCAGTTAGTCCGGATTGGCAAGTTAGCGACAGGCTTCATAGCCGACGACATTACCGCTCGTCTGACGCTAGCAGCCGAACTCGCTTCTGGATGTGCCCGCAGGCGACGACGCCGAAAGACGGCGGACTGATCTCTAAAGGAGAGACGGTGCAGCAACGGCGTCTCCTTGCCTCGCGATAATCTGAAAATCGAAACTTGCCGCCGAGAGTTGCCAGAGGACTTGGCTGCACGCGGCCAGGCGGGGCGACCGCCGACCGTTCCGCCAAACTACCGCAACATCTTTGGTAGCCAGAGCGTCAGATTCGGGAAGAAGGTGATGATGGCGAGCGCTCCGAACAGGGGAATGTAGAAGGGCAGCAAGGCCTTGAAGATTGCCGGCATCGGCGCCTTGGCGATGTCGGCCAGTAGGAAGAGCGCCAGCCCCATGGGCGGCGTCAGCAGGCCGATCATCAGATTGAAAATGAAGATGATGCCGAGATGGACCGGGTCGACTCCGGCCATCACCAGCGGCGCGGTGACGAGCGGCGCGACCAACAGCGTCGCTGTGGTCGAATCCAGGAACATGCCGACGACTAGCAGCAGCGCATTGACGATCAGCAGCAACACCAGCGGATCGGTCGAGAGCGACAGGATCGTGCGCGTGAAGGTCTGCGGCAGTTGCTCGATCGTCAGAATCCAGCCGAACAGCGCCGCCGCCGAGACGATGATCAGTACGGCCGACGTCGTCTTAACGGTGTCGAACAGCGCGAAGCGCAGTCGCGCCCAGCTCATGCCGCCATAGAACACGAAGGTGATCAGCAGGATGTAGGCGACGGTCACAGACGCGGCTTCAGTCGGCGTGAAGATGCCGAGCAGCATTCCCCCGACCAGCAGGATCGGCGTGAACAGCGCCGGTGCCGCAGGAAGGAAGGTCGACCAGATCTCTCGCAGGCTCGGCCAGGTCTTCGAGCGCGGATGGCCATGGCGATGCRCCAGCCAGGCGACGGTGAGCATCAGCAGCGCGACATAAAGCAGTGCCGGCATGATGCCCGCGACCAGCAGCTGCACGATCGAGACGCTGGTGACCGAGCCGTAGATGATGATCGGGATCGAGGGCGGAAAGATCGGCCCGACGACGGCCGAGGCGCCGGTGATCGCGGCGGCATAGGCGCGGGTGAAACCGGCATTGACCATGGCGCGGATCTCGATGCGTCCGAGCCCGCCGATATCGGCAAGCGCCGCCCCCGATGTGCCCGAAAAGATCAGCGAGCCGATGACGTTGACCTGCGCCAGTCCACCGGGAACGCGCCCCGCAACGGTATGGGCGAAGCGGTAGATGTCGCTTGTGATGCCGCTCTGGTTCATCAGGCTGCCGACAAAGATGAACACCGGAACGGCGACGAGCGGGAACGAGTCGAGCGCATAGGTCATGCGCTGCGCAATCAGCTCGATCGGGAAGCCGGCCAGTAAGACATAAAGCAGTGCCGGGACGGCGATGGCGACGACGACCGGGAAACCGAGTATGAAGAAGGTGACGAAAGCGAGGATGACGACCAAGGACATGGGGCTCTTTCCGCTCGCTCAGATCTTCATTTCGGGCGGCAGATCGAGCTCTTCCTCAGGCTCCATCTCCTGCGGGAAGCTGATGTAGAGCGGCTTGTCCTGCAGCACCTTGACGAACTGGATCACGCATTCGGCCGTGGTCATGGTGAAGCTGGCGAAGGCCGCACCGAGGAAGAGCCAGTAGGGCATGCCGAGCGTCGGCGTGGCATTGTCGAGATTGCTGGTGATCGCGATCAGGCTGGCGATGGCGGCAGTCGCGAAGGTCGCGATGGCGACGAGCGCGATCACGATCTTGACGCTGCGGACGAAGCGGGCCGGGCAGAGCGAGAGGATTTCCTCCATGCGGATATTGGCTCCGCCCGCTGCCACATAGGGCAGGGCGATGAAGACCGTGCAGATCAGCATGAAGCGCGCGAGCTCTTCGGCCCCGATCAGCGGCGAGCCGATGATTTCGCGGGCTACGACCTGGAGGAAGGGCAGGACGACCATCGCGACCAGCATGACGAGGCTGCCCCAACGAAAGACCCAGCGCAGCGGCTCCATGGCCCGGTCGATCGCATAGGTCCGGCTGTCGACGGCGATAGACGCAACAGGGGCGTCGGGAATGAGGATCTCGGCATGCATGGAGCGTTCTCGCGGGCGGCGTACTAGGCGAAATCTCCCAAACACAGGCCGCGCCGGGAGCGGAGCGGGCGGCGCGAGGCCGCCCGGTCGTCACGAGGGTGAAGCCTTCACTTCACGGCGGCGATGCGCTCGATATAGGGGCCCCAGCTCGGGAAGTCGGCGCGGACTTGTGCGCCGACGGCCTTGCGGAAATCCTCGACCTTGAGGCCGTCGGCCTCGGTGACGAACTTCATGCCCTTCTTCTTCAGCTCGTCGATCAGCTTGGACTCGGCCTCGTTGCCAAGTTTCAGGGTCTCCTCGCCGATTTCGGCCGCTGTAGCTGAGACGATGGCGCGGTCCTTCTCCGGGATCGACTGCCAGGTGCGCTCGTTGATGAAGACCGGCAGCACGTTCTGCATGTGGCTGGTCAGCATGACATGCGTCTGCACCTCATAGAGCTTGTTGGCGTTGATCATGGTCAGCGGGTTCTCCTGCCCGATCACCATGCCGGTCATCAGCGCCGTCGGCAGTTCGCCGACCTCGACCGGCGTCGGAATGGCGCCCATGCCCTTGATCATCGTAGTCCAAAGCTGCAGCGGCACGCCGCGAAAGCGCTTGTCCTTGAGATCGGCCGGGGAATAGACCGCCATCTTCGCCGTCATCTGGCGTGCGCCGCGATAGAGCCGGCCGATGATGCGGATATTGGCCGAGGCGACGAGCTTGTCGGAGAGCTCCTTCATCACCTCGGACTTCGTCGGGTCGGTCGYAGTCATCGCATGCGTGCCATCGCGATAGGCGAAGGGCGCGGCGAAGACGGCGATGTCGGGACTCAGCCGGGCGAGCGAAGCGAATTCGTGATGCGCCAGCGGGATGGCGCCGCTGCGCACGCCGTCGACGGTCTCCTGCGCGCCGCCTAGCTGCGAATTCGGGAAGACCTGGACCTTGACCCGGCCTTCCGTGCGCTGGTTGACGCGCTTGGCGAATTCCTCGGCATACCAGTACTGGATGTCGCCTTCCGAGCCGACATGGGCGTAGCGGATCGTGACCTGCGCCTGGGCTGGCAGGCTGAGACCGACGGACAGGCCGAGGCCGAGGGCCAGCATCTTCAAGGCATCGCGCGTCTTCATGGTATCCTCCCGTTTTGTTTTTCTGGTTGTCGAACGGCCCGGTGTCAGAGCCGGTAGAGCCTCGCTGCGTTGTCGTGGAACAGGCGCTCCCGGTCTTCTTCGGACCGGTCGGCCGTGGCAGTGAGGAAGCCTGAGAAGATCGTGTTGAAATCGCCGACCAGGCTGTCGACGGGGAAATTGCTGGCGAACATCGCCCGCTCGACGCCGAAGATCGCGATCGCGTCGCGGATGATCGGTGCGTTGCCTGCCTGGGCCCAGGGGATGCCGGGCAGGCCGATGCCGGAGATCTTGAGGGCGATGTTGGGCTGCGCGGCCGCCGTTTCGAGCGCCCGCCGCCATGACGACAGCGCCTCGGGGCTGCGGTCGGCAGGCAAGGCGGTGTGGTTGAGGATGATCTGCGTCGCGGGCACATCGCGCGCCAGCTCGGTGGCCGCGTCGAGATGCCACCACGGCGTCTGTAGGTCGTAGGACAGCCCGTTGGCGGCAAGGTGGGCATAGCCCTCGCGCCAGGCGGGATCGTCCATCGAACCGGGCTGGCCGCGCCTGGCCTCGCTGGCGCTGGCGGCGGCGGCGGGCTTATGCCTGATGCCGCGCACGATCGGGATCGCCGCATGGGCGGCCAGAAGTTCGGCCGCGCCGGGGTCCGCGAGATCGCACCACGCGACCACGGCCGAGGGCAACCGGTGCTCGGCGGCAACGCCCGCGATCCAGCGGCTTTCGCTGATGGCGTTCGAGCGCTCCCATTCCGCCTCGATGTAGACGGAAGCCGTCACCGGCCAGCAGGTCGTGTCGCGACGGTAGTCGGCCGGCATGTAGCTCTTGCGGATGGCGGAGTAGTCGCCATAGCGGAACGGGATCGGCGGCTCGTCGCTAAGCCAGGGATGGTGGTTGCGCTCGAGATCCCAGACATGGTGATGCGCGTCGATCACCGCCCTGGGCTTTTGCGGCGTGCTTGCCATCAGATGCGTCCGCGCGAGGCCGCGGCGTGCTCGTAGAGCTTCACGACCGCAGCCGAGTCGCTCATTTCGTGGCCGAGCGCGACATAGTCGCCATAGCGATGCACCGCCTCCTCGATCACCTTGAGGTCGAGCCCCAGCCCCTGCGAGAAGGCCGAGACCGCCTTGAGATCCTTGAGCAACTGCCGGGCATAGCTCGCCGGCGGCTCGAAGGCACGTTGCTGCATTTGCGGATAGAGCCGCTGCAACAAGCTGGAATCGGCATGCCCGCCGGCGAGGCATTGCGGCAGGCGGGCGGCATCGATGCCGGCGGCCTCGGCCAGCATCAGAGCCTCCGCCATCACGACATAGCCGGTGCCGACGATGGCCTGGTTGATCACCTTGGTGGTCTGGCCGGCGCCGACCGGACCCATCAACGTGAGATTTCCGGCCATGTCGGCCAGCAACGGCTGCGCGACCGAGAAATCCGCATCCGAGCCGCCGGCCATGACCGTCATTCCACCCGTGCGGGCGAGCTGCGGCCCGCCCGAGACCGGTGCGTCGACCCAACCGGCTCCGGTCAGCTCCTTGAGCTTCGCCGCCGCTTGCCGCGTTCCCTCAGGATCGGCGGTGGAGAGGTCGATGATGAGCTTCGTCGAAGACCCGCCAGCCGCGACGCCGTCTTCGGCGAAGACGCAGCGCTCGACGGCGGCCATGTGCAGCACGCAGAGCATGACGACATCGCATTTGGCAGCCACCTCCGCTGGGGAACCAGCGGGCTTGGCGCCGTGCGGGACGACGGTATCGAGCCGCTCAGGCTCGAGGTTCCAGACCGTCACCTGGTAGCCCTTGTCGAGCAGGCGGCGCGTCATGGCCTCGCCCATGATGCCGATGCCGATGAAGCCTATGCGGGGTTTGGTCATGGATGCTGCTCCCTTCGGCGTCAGACGCGCGTGCCGCCATCGGCCATGATCACCGAGCCGGTCATGAACGAGGCTTCGTCGGAGGCGAGCCACAGGATCGGCCAGGCGACCTCGCGCGGATCGGCCCAGCGGCGCTGGATGTTGTGGTCGACTGTCTCGGTCCGCAGGTCCTGCTCCGACTTGCCCTCGGGCGCGAAGCGACGGACATGGAACGGCGTCAGCGTCAGCCCTGGGCAGACCGCGTTCACGCGCACCCCGCGATCAGCCTCCTCGAAGGCCAGCGTCTTCGTCATCGAGATGATGCCGGCCTTGGCGACGTCGTACTGGCCCATTCCGGCGCGCGGATTGAAGGCGTGCGTCGAGGAGATGTTGACGATGGCGCCCTTGCCGGATGCCCGCAGCGCCGGCAGCGCCTCGCGGGCGAGAAAAGCGTAGCTGAGCAGGTTGACCGAGAGAATCCTGTCCCAGGTTTCCGCCTTCGCCGCGTCGAGCGGCTCATAGGAACGGATGCCGGCATTGTTGACCAGAGCATCAAGTTTGCCGAAGGCCGCCAGCGTCTCGGCAATGATCGTCGCGGCCGAGGCCTCCTGTCCGACATCGCGTGCGATCTCAATCAGGCGCGCGCCCGGCACTCGCTCCCGAATTGTCGAGGCGACCTGGGCAAGCGCTCCGGCGTCGATGTCCACCAATGAGATGGCGGCGCCTTCAGTGGCGAAAAGTTCGCCGGTTGCCGCGCCGATGCCGCCGGCACCGCCCGTGATGATCGCAACCTTGTCGTTCAGTCGAGCCATATCATCGTTCCGTTAAAATGCACGATCGTCAGCCGATCAGCGTCGCAGTGGATTCGAGCGCGGCCTCGCCACGGATGACCCGCCAGAGCCAGGCCAGGCTGTAGAGCGCCATCACGGCGGAGCAGAGCGGGATGGCGGCGTACCACCACCTCTTGTCGAGCCGCAGGAACGGCGTCGTCTCGCCTGACATCTCCATAAAGTCGAAGCCGTACAGGGCGAGCGTCACGGCAAAGGCCAGCATGGCGAGGTTGATCGCGATCTCGACCAGCTTGCGGGCGGCCGGCGRCAGCAGATCCTCGAACAGCACCACCCGGTAGAGCGAGCCTTCGCGCCAGAGCGCCAGCGAGGTCAACATGACCAGCCAGATGAACAGCCATTCGACGAGCTCGTCATAGCCGGCGATCGTGAAAAGCGGGACGAGGCGCAGGATGATGGCCAGGCCGAGCAGGTTGAAGAGAACGAGGAAACAGGTCAGCGCGCCGTATTTGCAGGCGAGGAAGACGCTCCGGTCGAGCAGCTTGAGGGTGGCCATCATCGCGCCACTCCGTAGCCGAGCAGGTGGGGTAGCCATAGCGAGATCGCCGGCACATAGGTGATCAGCATCAGCACGCCGATGAGAGCGAGCACATAGGGCCAGATTTCGCGGGTGATCTCGGCGATCGAGATCTTGGCGATGCCGGCGACGACATAGAGGCACAGACCGACCGGTGGCGTAACCAGCCCGATCATGATGTTGAGCACCAGGATCACCCCGAAATGGACCGGGTCGACGCCGATCTTCAGGATGATCGGCAGCAGCACCGGGTAGGCGATGATCATGATGGCGATGCCCTCGATGAACATGCCAAGCAGCAGCAGCACCGCATTGATGATCAGCAAGATGACCCAGGGCTCCGACGACATCGTCAGGAAGGCGTTGAGGATGGCGTTGGGAATCTGCTGCTGGATCAGGACCCAGCCGAATGGCGCCGCCAGCGCGATGATGAACATGACCTGCGCGGTCTGGCGCGCCGTGTCCCAGAGCACATCGACTGTCGCTGCCCAGCCGAGTTCGCGGTAGACGAAGCGGCCGAGGATGAAGGCGTAGGCCGCTGCGACAACGGCCGCTTCCGTCGGCGTCGCGATGCCGGTCAGGATGACGAGCAGGATCGTCGGCGGCAGCATCAGCGCCGGGCCGGCCCTGGAGACGATCGACAACGCCTCGCGCAGCGGCGGCAGAGCGTCGCCGCGCGGCAGGTTCATGCGCTTGGCGACCAGCATGATCACGCCCATCAGCGCTGCCGCCATCAACAGGCCGGGCACGATGCCGGCGAGGAACAGCGCCCCGACCGAGACATTGGCGAGGCTGCCATAGATGACGAACGGAATGCTCGGCGGGATGATCGGCCCGATCGTGGAGGATACAGCGGTGATGGTTGCCGCGAAGCGGCCGGTATAGCCGGCCTTGGTCATGGCGCGATGCTCGATCACGCCCATGCCGGCGGCGTCCGCCACGGCCGAACCCGACATGCCCGCGAAGATCACCGAGCCGATCACGTTGACATGGGCGAGCCCGCCCCGGATGCGGCCGACACAGAGCTGGGCGACCTCGAAGATGCGCTCGGTCGTGCCGCCGACATTCATCAGATTGCCGGCGAGCACGAAGAACGGGATCGCCAGTAGCGGGAATGAGGTCGTGCCGGCGTAGGTGCGCTGGATGAAGACGACGAGCATGTCGGGCCCGACGGTCAGTACCATCAGGCCGATCGCCACCAAGCCGAGCGCGACGGCGATCGGGATGCCGATTAGGATGACGACACAGATCGAGACGAGGACAGCGGTGATCAGCATGATCTTGTCCGCAGCGCGTCAGGCGCGCGCCGCGGCAACGAGCTTCGTCCAGGACGTCYAGGTGTCTTCGCCCAGCGCCTTGCGCAGCTGGTCATAGGCCGGGCCCATCTTGTCGCGGAACGGGCCGACATCGGGACGGGTGATCTCGACGCCAGCCTTCTGCATGGCGGCAAGATTGGCCTCCTCGTTGTCGCGCACGCCCTTGCGCGCGGCGACACCCGCGGCGGTACCTTCCTCCTGTACGATCTTGCGCTGCGCCTCGTTGAGCTTGCTCGTCCAGGTGCGCGGATTGGCGCACAACATGATCGAGGCGTAGATGTGCTTGGTCAGAGCCAGATGCTTCTGCGCCTCGAAGAACTTGGCGGCGAATGTCGTGCCGACAGGGTTGTCCTGGCCATCGACGACCTTGTTGGCGAGCGCCAGATAGACTTCCTGGAACGCGATCGTCTGCGTGCTGGCGCCGAGGGCCTCGAAGGCGGCCTTGATCGCCAGCTCGGGCGGCACGCGGATCTTCAATCCCTGCACATCGGCGGGCTGGTTGATAGGCCGGCGGCTGTTCGTGGTCGCGCGGAAGCCCCATTCGAAATTGGCGATCCAGGTGAAGCCGGCCGTCTTGAGCTGCTCGGCGATCCAGTCGCGGCCGGTGACGTCGAGCGTCTGGTGGGCGTGCTCATAGCTGTCGAACTGGTAGGGGATGTTGATCACCCCGATAGTCTTCGACAGCGCCTCGATATTGGCGGGGTTGAGCAGCATCATGTCGATGGCGCCGAGCCGCGTCTGTTGTGCCGCCTCGACGGGAGAGCCAAGCGCGTTGTTGGGGAAGATCGTGATCTTCACCTCGCCATTGCTGCGCTCGCTGATGCGCTTGACCATGGCCTCGGCCTCGAGATGGACCGGATGGCTGAGATCGGCCGGATGGGTCAGGCGCAATTCAACCGCCGCTCGGGCAGTGCGGATCGCCGGCAATGTCGCGGCGAATAGGGCCGCGCCGCCGATCGCGGCGCGGCGCGTCAATCCCGACGTCGAAAGGGTCTTCTCGCGTGACATGATGGCGTCTCCGGTCCCTTGCCGAGCTTGCGCTGCGACCTATCTGGCGGAGCGCAGATGCTGCGCTCCGACGATCCTCTGCGGGATCGGCAGAAAGCTTGCATGCAAGAAATCGAGCGTCAATCGCTTTGGAGGACGGTGTCGCAATTTTCCGACTGCCGCTCATGTCTTCGCCGGCGCGACGTCAGGCGAGGCAATACGTATGACAAAACGGCCGCCACTGAGCTAACGAGCGCGGCTCGAAACACTCGCTTTACAGCACGCGGCAGGCGCGCGCTCGATCTTGCATGCCAGCAGCGGCAGTGGCCTGCCCGCCGCGGGCTGCGTCAGCCGAGGCCGGCTTTGGTCAACTCCCGGTCCAGGCGGGCAGCGCCTTGGTCTTCGCCAGAAATGCGCTCACGCCTCGCCTGAAATCGTCGCTGCCATAGACCTGCGCGATCAGGTCATCGACCTCGGGCAGGTTCTCGAACGCCATGCGTCGCAGGATCTCCTTAGTCGCCCGCGTCGTCAGTGGGGCGTTCTCGGCCGCGCGGCGGCACAGGGCTTCGAGTTCGGCATCGATCGCCTCGGGCTCGACGATTCGCAGCAGGAAGCCGGTGGACATAAGGTCCTGCGCGCCGAAGATTTCGCCGAGCAGGACCATGCGCTTCGCCGCCGGAACGCCGATCGCACCGCCGATCCGCGCAAGGCTGAGCGGCGAAAGGCAATTGCCGAGCGTGCGGCCGATCGGGGAGCCGAAACGGGCATCGGGCGTTGCGATCCGGAAGTCGCAGGCCGCTGCGATATTGAGCCCGCCGCCGACGGCCCAGCCATCGATCACGGCGATGGTGGTGAGGGGGATGGCGTCGAGCGCGCGCATGCATTCGTCGCCGCTCTCTTCATAGGCGATGCCGTCGGCTCCGCTGGTGAATTTGGCGAAGCCCGATATGTCGGTGCCGGAGACGAAGGCCTTGCCGCCCACGCCCCGGAACACGGCGACGCGCACGGAGGAATCCGCCGCGATCTCGCCTGCGATCTCACGGAGCTGGAGCCACATCGCGCTGGTCAGGGCGTTATAGGCTCCGGGATTGTCGAAGCGGACATGGGCGATGTCGCCCGCCTTCTCGTAGGTGACGCGGGGCCCGCTCATCACGCCGTCCCCGTCTTCAATGCGCCGGGCAGAAGTCCTTTCCCGACCAGTTCCGCGCGCAGTTCCGCGCCATGCTCATCGAGCAAGGGCGGCGGCAGACGGATTTCCTGCGGCGTGCCGCTGAGCTTCACCGGGAAGCCTAGCGCGCGGAACTCACCCTCGACCGGATGGGGCACCATCTTGACCATCTCGCGCGCCACGGCCTGCTCGCTGACGACGGCCTCGGCGTAGTCGAGGATCAGGTCGGCGGGAACGCCGGCTTCGAGCAGTCCGTCGATCCATTCGCGGCGGGTGCGCGTCAGGAAGGTTGGCGCCATCGCGTCGATCAAGGCGAGCCGGTTCTGCAGGCGCGCGGCATTGGTCGAGAAGCGCGCATCCTCCTGCAGGTCCTCGCGGCCCAGCACCCCGAGCAGCTTGAGCCAGAGCCGCTGATTGGCGGCGCCGATGACAAACCAGCCATCGGATGCCGCCACGGCCTGATAGGGCGCCGACATGCGGTTGGCCGAACCGATCGGCTCCGGTGTCYGCCCGGTGCCCCAGAGTTCGGTGGTCTCCCAGACGGACAGCGCGAGCGCCGCCTCGAACAGCGAGGCGTCGAGATATTGGCCCTTGCCGGTGGTCTGGCGGCCGATGACGGCGCTGAGGATGGCATAAGTGCTGAACAGCCCGGCGCCGAGATCAGCCACGGGAATCGAGTTCTTGGCGGGCTCCATCCCCGGCAATCCGTTCGAGCTCAGCACGCCAGAGACCGCCTGGGCGATCAGGTCGAAGCCCGGCCGCTGCGACCATGGACCCGTCTGACCGAAGCCGGAAATGCTGGCATAGATCAGCCGCGGATTGATCTCGCTCAGCGTGGCGTAGTCCATACCGAGCCGGCCGGCGACGCCGGGACGGGCATTCTCGACGAGGACGTCGGCGGTCCGGACCAGCGCGCAGAGCACCTCGCGGTCAGCGTCGGATTTGAGGTCGAGCGCGATGCTCCGCTTGTTGCGGTTGAGCGCGAGGAAGCCGGGACTGTCCTCTCCCTTCATCCGGAAACCCATCGACTGGCGCGTCGAATCGCCGGTCCCCGGCGGCTCGATCTTGATGACGTCGGCGCCCATATCCGCCAGCAGCATGCAGCAGAACGGCCCGGCCATGACCTGCGATATGTCGAGAACCCTGATGCCCGTCAGCGGTGGCGCCATGGACGATATCCTCCCTTGTCCGCCTCGTCGCGTGGTCGCGACGGAGGCGGTCTCGTTCCGGTCGATTGCGGCCCTTGCGGGATGGCTCAGACGGCCGCCTTCTTGATCGCGTCGAGCGTCTCGCTGCCGAACTTGCCGACGAAGTCCTTCTCGACCTCGGCGGTAACGATCTTCGCGAAGGATTCGCGATCGGGGCTCTCCACCGTCTGCATGCCGGCCTTTTTCAGTTCGGCGAGGCTCGAGCCCTCGGTGTCCTCGTTCATTTGCCGCTGTGTGCCAGCGATCTCGACCGCCGTCTTGACGAAGATCTCGCGCATATCGGCCGGCAAGGCGTCGAACTTCCCCTTGTTCATCACCAGCGGGCCAGTGGTGAAGGCGTGCCGGGTCAGCGAGAGATGCTTCTGCACCTCGTTGAACTTGGCATTGAGGATCAGGGTCACCGGGTTTTCCTGCCCGTCGACGGTGCCGGTCTCCAGCGCGGTGAAGAGCTCGGTGAAGGCCATCGGCGTCGGCACCGCGCCGAGCAGCTGGAAGGCCTTGATATGCGCCGGGTTCGGTGTGGTGCGGATCTTCAGGCCCTTGATGTCGGCAGCGGTGGCGACGGGGCGGCGGTTGTTGGTGAGGTTACGCCAGCCGATCTCCCAGGTTGCCAGCGCCTTGAGATTGGAGCCCTCCAGTTCCTGACGCAGCCCATCGCCGATGGGACCGTCCATCACGGCGGCGGCATGCTTGCGGCTCTGGATCAGGAAGGGCAGGTCGAGCACGTTGAGCTTCGGCGCGAGCCCGGTGAAGAAGGGATTGCCGGTCAGGCAGATGTCGAGCGAGCCGCCGCGCACCGCGCTGATGGTCTGGGCATCGGAGCCGAGCGAGCCATTGGGGAAGACCTGGACCTCGTAGCGCCCCTGGCTCTTGGTCTTGATCTGCTCGGCCAGCAGCAGCGCCGCCTTGTGCCAGCTATCGGCCTCCGGATGCGGATGCGCGAAGCGCAATTTCGTCGCCTGCGCCAGGGCGGGGCGGCCGATCATGAACAGGCCGATGCCGGAGCCTGCGCCGGCAAGGGCGTCGCGACGGGTCGGGAATGGATTGCTGCGGGTCATGGCGTCCTCCGGAGTCTTTCTGTTTTTTGGCAGGCTTCAGCGTCCCGACAGCCAGCGCGCCGGAACCGTCACGATCTCGGGCACGAGGATGAGGAGGAAAAGCAGGGCGACCTGCGCGAGCAGGAACGGCATCACGCCGCGAATGACGCGGTCCATCGGGATGCGCCCGACGGCGCAGACCACATTCAGCACCGTGCCGACCGGCGGCGTCAGCAGGCCGATCGCGTTGTTGATGATGAACATCACGCCGAAATAGACGGGGTCGATGCCGGCCTGCTTGACGATCGGCATTAGCACCGGCGTCAGGATCAGCACGGTCGGGATGAAGTCGAGCGCGGTGCCGACGACGACGACGAGCGCCATCATCGCAAGCATCAGTAGCGTCTTGTTGTCGAGCAGCGGCCCGAGCAGCGCGGCGACCTGGCCGGGAATGTCGGCGATGGTGATCAGCCAGGCCGAGACCATCGCCGCCGCGACCAGGAACATCACCGAGGCCGAGGTTTTGATCGCGTTGAGCAGCGCCGGCCGCAGATGCTCGAGCTTGAACTCGCCATAGATGAAGGCGCCGACGAAGGCTGCGTAGACGGCGGCCACCACGGCGGCTTCCGTCGGGGTGAAAACGCCGGCCTTCATGCCACCGATGATCAGCCCCGGCAGGGCAAGCGCCCAGATGCCATCGAACGCGACCTTTGCGATCTCACGCAGGCTCGCCCGCCCGGGGCGCGCGACGGGCTCGTCGCGGGCGACGATCCACCAGGTGATGACGAGCGCGAGGCCCATGAGCAGGCCGGGCACGATGCCTGCGAGGAAGAGCCGCGTGATCGACACGCCGGCCGCGACGCCGAAGACCACGAAGCCGATCGAGGGCGGGATGACAGGCGCGATGATGCCGCCGGCCGCGATCAGCCCGGCCGCGCGCGGCATATTGTAGTTCCCTTGGCGCATCATCGGCAGCAGGATCGCCGCCAGCGCGGCGGTGTCGGCGACCGCCGAGCCGGAAATGCTCGCCATCACCAGCGCAGCCAACACCGCGACATAGCCGAGCCCGCCGCGGACATGGCCGACCAACGCCACCGCGAGCTCGATGATCCTGCGGGAGAGCCCGCCGGCATTCATCAGTTCGCCCGCCAGCATGAAGAAGGGCACCGCCATCAGCGGGAAGCTGTCGGCACCCGCGACCAAGTTCTGCGCCAGGATCTGCGGATCGAAGCTGTCGAGATGGAGCATCAGGGCGACCCCGCAGACCAGCAGGGCCGTCGCGATCGGCATGCCGAGCCCCATGGCCCCGAGCAGCGAACCCAGGAAGACGAAGACGGTCATGCCCGACCATCCCGATGCTGTTGCGCCTCGAAGGCCGCGAGCTCTTCCGATTCCGCGCCGATAACGAGCGCGTCGTTGTCGATCTGYCCGCGCAGCAGCGCGATGATCGTGAGCAGGTTGAGAGCGCCGATGCCGAGCCCGCAGACCAGGCCGGCGAGATAGGTCATCGCCAGTGGGACGCCGGTGACCGGCGCATGATTGCTCATGTTGATGGCGGTCTGCGTCCAGCAGCCGACGACCAGCAGCGCCATGCAAAGCAGCGAGAGCCCTTCCGCCGCCAGACGGCACCACCAGCGGCCGGCGGGCCCGAGCGCCAGAACGATCGTGGTCATGCCGAGATGGCCGCCTTCGCGCGCCACCAGAAAGGCGCCGCCGAAGGTCAGCCAGACGAAGATCAGCCGCGACAGCTCTTCCGAAGCCGTGATGCCGGAATTGAAGATGTAGCGCAGCACGACATTGCCGAAGACCATCGCGATCATCGCGACAAAGCCGATGATGAGCAGATTCTCGACGCCGCGCAGGAGCGCGGCCCGGCTGCGGGCGTTCATGGCGCGACCCATCGGTCATCCCGATGCGTGCGAAGACGCTGCCGGCCATGGGCCAGCAGGGCGCGGTTTTTCACCATCGCCGCCTCCTTGTTCCCTAAGCGCCGGGGCGCTTGATCGCCCGGTCATCGTTATCTGTATGCAGCATACTGAGTGCGGTTGAGGTGTCAAACCACAATCAGACCGGCAGACCCTCGATGGCGTAGAAGCGGGCAGGCGCGCCGTCGGCATTCGGAATCATGAGGGGGGCGGCGGAGAACAGATTCCGGGGCGCCGTGAGGCGGCTGGTGTTGAAAACGTATTCGATCAGCGTCACGCCGTTTGAGAGCAGAATGTGATGCGTGACATGCTCGGATTTGGGCACCTCCTTGCCGTCGAGCAGCAGGCGGATCGGGTAATCCTGCGGGAAATCGACGGCGACGGCGCTGGGCTTGCGCGCCGCCAGCCATTCCGCGGAGGCACGGCTGAGCCAGGGCGCCTCGGTCCAGAAGGTCCGGTCGTTGTAATCGCGGCGGTCGGACCAATGGGTGGCGAGCAGCAGGATTTCGCCCTCCTTGCCGCCGGGATCGGCCGCCGCCAGATGTTCGGGCTCGATCGGCTCATTGGCCGGGCGCGCGCTGAGGTTCAGCACGCGGCAGGGGCCGACCACGTCCGATAGCGGCGTTGTCTCGATGGTCGGGCCGCCGGCGACGAAATGCGCCATGGCATCGACATGCGAAAAGCCGTGGCAGGTCGCCGAGAGGCGCGAGACACGAAACTGGTCGCCTTTGGCGATATCGCCCTTGATACTCAGTTCCACAGGCCAACGAAAATGCGGCCCGATGGGCATCGAAAGGTCGATGATCTGCATGGCTGAGGTCCAGTTTGACTGCCGGGCACTGCCCTTGAAGGCGGCGAAAGTTGCATGCAAGAAGTCGAAGCAGTCAAGCCACTCTCCGGAATGCTCGCCCTGCCATGACCACATCCCCGGCGTCGACGCCGCTCGCGGCCCTGATCGCACAGACACAGGCCCAAACGCGGCGCAAAGGCGCGCTGCTCGCCAATGTCGTCGGCCAATTGCGCAACCTGATCGTCACCGGCGTGCTCGCTCCCGGCCCATCATGCTCGTGTGAAGGGTGCTCAGGTCGTGGGTGATCATCATCACCGTCAGTTTCAGGCTGGCGGCGAGCGTCAGCAGCAACCGATCGAATGCATAGGAGGGCGGATCGAGGCCGGAGGTTGGCTCGGCCAGGAACAGGATTTCGGAGTCCAGGGCCAAGGCGCGTTGGTCATACCAGGGAGGCATAGTATGACCGCTATAGACGTGCCGGAATTCCACAAATTCGAGCGGTGAAATTATGTGCGAACGCATAAGCCACTCGCTCGCCGGCGCTTATTGGCACGCCAGGTGGTAAAGTGTGCTGGCCCGTCGATACTTAAATCATAGCTCCTAAGCCCGACCTTGGAGCCAGCGCGAGCCAACTCCAAAGGAGCAAAGTGGCGCATCACCAGACTTGGCGTCCTGCAAGGCAACTTCGCTTCGTACATTTTCAGCAAGTGACCCTGACATTAAAAATATCTATTTCGACGAGGACGCTACGTTGGAGCGCGGCCAGCGTCGGCGCCTCGCCGACACCCCGACGCCAGCGCGTGTCGAGACCAATCAGAGAAAAAGAGACAAGATAGCGCAGCCTTGGCCCGCACCGGCCAGCGCGCGGCAGATCGCGGAGTTGATCCGGACGCTCAAGCTGAGCAGGTACGTCGTGGCGAGCCGGCTCGCAGCAGCCGGCGGAGCTTTGCGGTTGAGCCCCTCAATGACGCTCCTTCAGGAGAACGACCGCTCATCCTTGGCTTTTCTTGACGCCTGTGAACGCTTGGATCCAGCGGTGTCGCCAATGGCTGGAAGCTTCCGTTGAATGCACAGGCTGGGAGATTGGCTTGGCGCCTCCTACGAGATGTTTTTGCAGGAGGACCCTACTTCGCTCCGTTCTCCAATGTGGTCGAGTTCACCGGGCAGGATTGCGGTTACCCAGTTCTGTCTGCGGGTTCTTGCCGCACACTATTCCGCGCCCGAAACGGTAACTTTGCGACCGCCACGGTCGGCGATGAAACAGCCACGTCGGCGGTGATGATCGGAGACCACGTCCACCGCGGTCGCCTGGGACCCGGCCATTTTCTGCGGCTCGCTCGGGCAATGCTCATGCTGCGCTGCAGACAGGCACGGCTGCAGCGCAGCATTGATTCTTGCATGCAATCTCTGGACTGATCATTCGAAGACCGCTTAACTGCGCTGCGTATGCGGTGTCCGCCATTCCTGAGGGAGGAGCCTGAACTCCGACCGCGCGAACAACGGCTGGACCGACCGCAAGGAAGACAGAGACGATGAAGACCATCAATGATGCCTGGAACCACGCCGACGACGCCATCACGTTGATTGATGCGCACCACCATCTTTGGAACCTGGCCGATGGCCGGCATCCCTGGCTCGGAGCCGAGCCGGAACCGCATTTCTTCCTGGGCAATTACGACGGCATCAAGCGCAACTATTTGCCAGACGACTATCGCCGCGACACGGCGCGGCACAACGTGCTGATGACGGTTCATTGCGAAGCCGAATGGGACCGCGACGATCAGGCAGGCGAGACGCGCTGGATCAGCGCCCTCAGCCAGCGCTACGGCTTTCCCAATGCCATCGTCGCCCATGCGTGGTTTCATACACCCAACGCCGAGGAGGTTTTGGCGCGGCAGGCTGCCTTTCCGCTGGTACGCGGCATCCGCTCCAAGCCCGTCACTTCGCGCTCCCCCGAGACCATGTCGCCCCGAGCCCCCGGCACAATGCAGGACGAGGCTTGGCTGCGAGGCTTCGCCCGGCTTCAGGAACACGATCTGAGCTGGGATCTCCGCGTGCCAGCCTGGCATCTCGCCGAGGCGGCCGAAGTGGCGCGCCTCTTTCCCAGCACCCGGATCATCCTGAATCACACCGGGTTTCCCTGGGACCGCTCGGAGGACGGCCTCGCATTCTGGCGCGCCCAGATGGAGACGATCGCTCGGCAACCAAATGTCCACCTGAAGGTGTCGGAGTTCGGCCTCAAGGACCAGCCCTGGGACTACGACTCCAACCGGCGGATCGTGCGGGATGCAGTATCGATCTTCGGCATCGAGCGCTGCATCTTCGCCAGCAATTTCCCCGTTGCCGGCCTCCGGGTCGATTTCGACACGCTGGTGCGCTCCGTGTCGCAGATGCTGGCGGATCACACTGACCTCGAGCGGGAAGGCTTCTTCTGGCGGAATGCCGCCGCCTTTTATCGGCTTCCGGAGCCCGGCACGCGGATATCGCAAACGAACCGGGCTGGCTCCACAGCGGCAACGGGGGCGGCATGCAACAAAATTCTTGCATGCAAGATTTAACTATGCCCTGATCCGCTCATGCCGGCCGGCCGGCGCAACGGGTGGCGCAGACCGCTCGATCAGAATCATCCTGGGGAAACGCGTTCGGGCGAGATGAATTACCACCGCTATTTTGGATCGGGGACGAGGCCGGTCGAGACATGCATCGTCGGTACCGGCGATTTCGGCCGCAGCTTTCTCGGGCAGGCTCGCCGGGTGCCTCTGCTCGGCGCGCGCATCGCCGTCGACATCACCCCGGAGCGGGCGGGCGAGGCCTGGCGCGCGGCGGGGTCCGACCCTCGCGAGATCGCGCTGTGCAGCACAGCGGCCGAGGCCAGGGCGGCCTGGGATGCCGGCAAGACGATTGCGGCGGGCGATCTCGCCTGCGTCGTCGAACTGCCGATCGACGTGGTGCTCGAGGCGACCGGCCATCCTGAAGCCGGGGCGCGGCATTCTTCGCTTGCGGTCGAGGCCGGGCGGCATCTGGCGCTCGTCTCCAAGGAGGTCGACATCGTCGTCGGCGCCGGTCTCTCGGCCATGGCACGGTCCCAGGGCAAGGTCGTGACGCCGATCGATGGCGACCAGCCGAGCCTGCTGATGGGCCAGGTGACCTGGGCCGAAACGCTTGGCTTCACCGTCGTCGCCGCGGGCAAGTCAAGCGAGTACGACTTCGTCTATGACGAGGCTGCCGGCACCCTGCTAAGCAACGGCCGCGAGGCGCACGTGTCTGGCCTGTCGGATTGCTGGTCGCTCGACTCCAGGCCGGTGGCGGAGGTCATCGCGGAGCGCTCGCGGATCGCCTCGATGCTGCCCCAGCGCACCGTGCCCGATCTCTGCGAATTGCTGATCGCGGCCAATGCGGTCGATCTCGTGCCGGACCGCCCGGAGCTGCATGCGCCGATCCTGCGGATCTCCGAGGTGCCGAGCGCCTTTGCTGTCCTCGCCGATGGCGGCGTGCTCGCCGGCGAGCGGCGGATCGACGTGTTCAATTGCCTGAGACGGCCCGACGAGATCAGCTTTGCCGGCGGCGTCTTCGTCGTGGTGCGCTGCGAGGATGCCGCCTCCTGGGCGATCCTGCGAGAGAAGGGGCATCTCCTCTCGCGCAACGGCGCGACGGCGTTGCTCTATCTGCCGCGGCATGTGCTCGGGCTGGAGGCCGCAACCAGCATTCTCGAGGCCGGAATCCTCGGGATTTCCAGCGGCGCGGAATCACCCAAGCCACGCTTCGATCTTGCCGCCCGCGCCGACGCCGACCTGCCCGCCGGCACGATCCTGACCGCGAGCGGGCATCATCACAGCATCGCGAACGTGTCCGGCTACGCGGTGGCCGGCGCTGCGCTGGGCCCCGGGGTGCCCGCGCCCTATTACCTCGCGGCCAACCGGCGCCTGGCCCGGCCTGTCGCCAAGGGCGCGCTGATCACCTGCGACGATGTCGAGATCGCGGAGGACTCGATGCTGGCAACGCTGCGGCGCCGCCAGGACGCGCTGTTCTTCGGGCCGGAGGCGCGCTGATGCGGCGTCTCCCGGCACGCTGCATGGGCGCGACCGCCGCGAGGCGGCGATGACCAGCTACACGTTCCAGTTCGCGCCGGTGTTCAACTATTGGCCGCAACTGGCGACCGGCGTCCTCTACACCGTGCTCTACTGCTCTCTCGGCATCATCACCGGGGTCGTGTTCGGCACGGCCATGGCGCGGCTGGCGACCTCGCGCTACTTCGTCCTGCGCGCGCTGGTGACCGGCTATGTCGACGTCATCCGCAACACGCCGCTGCTGGTGCAGCTGTTCTTCTTCTATCTCGGCCTGCCCTCGCTCGGCATCTCGCTGGCGCCGACGACCGCGGCCGCGCTCGCACTCGTCGCCAACACCACCTCCTATACGACCGAGATCCTGCGAGCCGGCATCACGGCGGTGCCGCGCTCCAATGTCGAAGCCGGCATCGCACTCGGCTTCACGCCGCGCCAGGTCTTCCGCTATTTCGTCTTCCTGCCGGCGCTTGAGAAAGTCTATCCGGCGCTGACCAGCCAGTTCATCCTGCTGATGCTGGCGACCAGCATCCTGTCGGTGATCGGCGCGGAGGAACTGACTTCGGCGGCGAACAGCATCCAGTCGTTCACCTTCCGCAGCTTCGAAACTTATTTCATCGTGGCCGGGATCTATCTGGTGCTCGTCGTCCTGTTCCGGCTGATGTTCTGGGGCCTCGCCAAGCTGCTCTTCCCGCACCACAGCGCGAGAGCCTGAGATGTTTCAGAGCTTCAGCTGGTTCGACGTGGTGTTCCTGCTGCGTGCGGCGGGGTGGACCATCCTTTTGACGGCCGCGGCCTTCATCGGCGGCAGCCTGCTCGGCGGCGCCGTCGCGGTGATGCGCGTATCCGCCTTCGCCCCACTGCGCATTCTGGCGATCGGCTACATCCAGCTGCTGCAGGGCATCCCGCTCTTGATGCAGCTCTTCCTGACCTATTTCGGCCTGAGCCTCGTCGGCATCTCGGTGCCGGGCTTCTTTGCCGCCGGTCTGGCGCTCTCGCTGCATTCGAGCGCCTTCCTCTCCGATATCTGGCGGGGCTGCCTGGAATCGATCCCGCGCCCGCAATGGGAGGGCTCGGCCGCGATCGGCATGTCGCGCTACGAGCAGCTTCGCTACATCATCGTGCCGCAGGCAGTGCGGGTGGCGATCCCGCCCACGGTCGGCTTCCTGGTCTCGATGGTGAAGAACACATCGCTGGCCTCGATCATTGGCTTCGTCGAGCTCGCCCGCGCCGGGCAGATCGTCAACGACGCGACGTTTCAGCCGATCCGGGTCTTCGGCACCGTCGCGCTGATCTACTTCTTTCTCTGCATCCCGCTTTCGATCCTCAGCCGCCACATGGAGAGGTCGCTCGCCAGGAGACTCAATGTCCATCGTAACGTTGAACTCGGTATCTAAGAGCTACGGCGCGGTCCCGGTCCTGCGCGATGTCTCGCTGAAGATCCCGCCCGGGCAGGTGCTGGCGCTGATCGGGCGCAGCGGCTCCGGCAAGAGCACGCTGCTGCGCTGCGTCAACGCGCTGGAACGCGTGCAGGCGGGCACGATCACCGTCGACGGCATCGAGGTCACGTCGCGCTCGGCCGATCTGCGGCTGTTGCGCCAGACGGTCGGCATCGTTTTCCAGAGCTACAACCTGTTCCCGCATTACACGGCCGAGGGCAACATCACCATCGCGCTGACGGTGGTGAAGAAAGTGCCCAAGCGCGAGGCGGTCGAGATCGCGCGGGCCGCGCTCGAGCGCGTCGGACTCGCCGACAAGGCGGCGTCCTTCCCGCACCAGCTCTCCGGCGGCCAGCAGCAGCGTGTCTCGATCGCCCGCTCGCTGGCCATGTCGCCCAAGGTCATGCTGTTCGACGAGGTCACCTCGGCKCTCGATCCCGAACTCAAGGACGAGGTGCTGGGCGTGATGGAGGGGCTAGCGGCGGGCGGCATGACGATGATCCTCGTCACCCACGAAATGACCTTCGCGCGCGATGTCGCGCACCGCATCGTCTTCATGCATGGCGGCCGGATCCACGAAGAGGGATCGCCCAAGAAGCTCTTTCAAGAGCCACAGACGCCGGAACTCCGGCAATTCATCAAGAGAATCTTTTGAGATCACAGGGAGGATCGAACATGTTGAAACAATGGGGAATGGCCTGCGCTCTGGCCCTCGGCTTCGTATTGCCGTCGGTGTCGGCGGAGGCGCAAATGCTCGATGCCATCCAGCAGAAGCGCAAGCTCGTCGTCGCCGTCGATCTCGGCTTCCCGCCCTGGGGCTCGACCAACGAGAAGCGCGAGCCGGACGGAGCCGATGTCGAGACGGCGAAGCTGCTCGCCAAGGATCTCGGCGTCGAGCTCGAGATCGTCGCCGTCACGGCGCCCAACCGCATCCCAGTCCTGTTGACGAACAAGGCGGACGTGACGATGTCCAGCTTCAGCATTACCGCCGAGCGTGCCAAGTCGATCGCCTTCTCGAACCCTTACGGCGTCACCAGCGGCGTGCTGGTCGCGACCAAGAACGTGCAGTTGAAGTCGCTCGCCGACCTCTCGGGCAAGAAGATCGGCATTCCCCGCGGGACCACCCAAGACGGCCAGTTGACCGCCGAAGCCCCGAAGGACGCGCAGCTCGTGCGCTTCGACAACGATGCGACCTCAATCGCGGCGCTCCTGGCCGGCCAAGTTGATGCGATCGCGACGGGCGGCGCGCTCGGCAACAAGCTCGCCCGCGAGTATCCGGATCGCCAGTTCGAGAACAAGTTCACGATCAGCGAGACCTATTACGCCATCGGCATGCGCCGTGGAGACCCGGATTTCCGGCTCTGGCTCAACACCTGGATCATGCTGWACCTGCAGAACGGCAAGCTGGCCCAGATCTATCAGAAGTGGATCGGCTCGCCGCTACCTTCGCCGCTACCGGTATTTTGACCATCGCAGGGAGGGCGCTGGCTGGCGCTCTCCCTTGCTTGCCCCATCGACGACGGAGCGAGGTTCGTCGGTAGCGCCCATCACCGGCAGAATGGCGTGCTGGCGCGCCCGGATCGGCTTAAACAGCGCCGCTTCAACCCGGCATCATCGTTCCGGCCTTGCCGGGATCCTGCATCCAGGCATCATGTCATCGGTCGTTCCGAAAATTGTCTAGAGCCGCTTATGACACAGAATCAGGGTCCGACGCCTCTGGCAGCGCTGCTTGCCAAGATGCCGCTATCCGACGACGCCCGGCGCAAGGGCCAGTTGCACGGCAACGCCGTCAAGCATCTGCGCAACCTCATCGTCACGGGCGTGCTGGCGCCCGGCGCCCGGCTCAATGAGAGAGAGCTTTGCGAGCAGATCGGCGTGTCGCGTACGCCGATCCGCGAAGCGATCAAGACACTGGTCCAAGAAGGCCTGCTGCGCGCACTGCCCAACCAGTCGCCCGTTGTTTCCGAGCTCGACATCGACGAGATCGAGGCCCTGATAGACGTTGTCAGCACGATCGAAGGTCTGGCAGGCGAACTTGCTGCGGCCCGGATCAGCGAAGAGGCCGTGGCGGAGGTCGGGCTGCTGCACTATCAGATGATGCTGCATCACACCCGTGACGAGCTGCCCGCCTATTTCGAGGCCAACAAGGCCTTCCATCGGCGCATCATCGAGCTCTCGCAAAACTCGGTTTTGATCTGGGTATGGGAGCTTCTGGCACTGCGGGTCGATCGGGCGCGCTATACGTCCAATCTCTGGCCGGCTCGCTGGGAAAAGGCGATTGGAGAGCACCAGCTCATCCTCGATGCGCTGACCGCCAAAGACCCGCTGAGGACCGGGCAGGTGCTGCGCGAGCATGTCCGCAACGGCCTAACAATGTTAGTCACGGCGCTCCAGACAAGGAGCGGCGGCGACCTTCCCAAAGACAGCAGTCAAGGCCACGATTGACGCATTGAATCTTGCATGCAAGATTTGAGAGCGCTCGTTGCGGGTGGTTAAGGCGCCTTCCTCAGGGCCACCGTCGCCTATTACAAAGGCCTCGGTGTTACCGTCGCGCGCGCCATGACGGACAACGGCCCCTGCTACAAAGTCCATGCCTTCCGCCACGCCTGCCGCGAGCTCGGCCTGCGCCGGCGCCGATGCCCGAAGCCCCCGCCGTGACCAAAATCCTGCGCATGACGTGTTCTCCAAATCCTGCGGGCGCAGAGTATCGGAGTCAGCTGGTCGCCACGCCCCCGCCCTTTCGTCAGATGCATTCAAGACCGCCGCGCAAGGAATCGATGTCCGCGCTTGCCGAAGCCGGGAACTGTGCAGAACTCGGCCACATTTTCGCGGGCCGGATCGAGGGGCTGGGATACCATAGCGCCGGCTATCTGCGGGTCTTCGGCGAGGGCCAGTTCCACGGGGCCGGTTATCTCTTCGCGCAGACGATGCCCGGTTGGGCCGAACGATACCAGAGCCAGCACTACTCGATCGACGATCCAGTCGTGACGGCTGCGTGCCATATGAGCGGAGCCTTCACGCTCAATGAGGCTGCGGCTCCCTCGCGCCAGTGCGCTACGATCCTGGCGGATAGTCGCAAACTTGGCCTGTTCGACGGCTCTTGTGCGCCGATCCGCGCGGGGTTCGACGAGGTGGGTTTCGTGCTCCTGGGAGCTGACCATCTGCTGGAGCTAGCCGAATATGAGCGTTTCCTGTTGCACGGCATGCGCGAGGCCTACGCCCATGTCGGTCTCTCACTACGTCTCACGCGCATCGAACCGCCGTCGCTCACCCGGCGCGAAACCGAATGCCTGAGGTGGTGTGCAGGGCGGTGACAAAACCATCCAATGAAGCGCCCTCGCTTGTGGTGGCGCGGGCGGCGTAAAAGCCAACCAGTTGGATAGGCTGATCCCTTTTGGGGTTGGCGGGGATGTTCGCGGTGCAGGTCTACGCGGCGGTTCGTGATTTTGTTTTCAATCAGGGGAAGAGCCGCCG
>NZ_JBFTRC010000069.1:0-45790 GCF_056399325.1 Allobosea sp. 01N443 | reverse complement strand
ATCCAGGAGGCCAGGACGCCCGTTGCGAATGAACCATGACGTCACGTGGGCCTGAGATTTCAGGCCCACGTGACGTCGTTACAGCGGACCGCCCTGCGCCAGGGGTCTCCATGCGTGTTCCCGGTCAGCCTCGGTGGAGAGGTCGATCGTCACCTGCGTACCCGTTCTGATACGCCGCTTCAGGATGTCGGTGCGGTCCGGACTCGTCCGAAGCGCGCCGCCCTCGTGAAGCGTTTGGAGCCGTGCACGCGAGACCCGCAGCTCGGACGCCAGCAGCCGGTCAAGGCGCGTGCTGGTCGGAAGCGTAACCTTCAGGTCGATTTCCAATGTCGTCCAATTCAGGGTGTCGCGCAGGACCTCCTTTTGGATATCAAACTCGGGGAATTCTTCGACGCGCTGCGCCTTGCGCCTCAATGCTTCGAGATTGAAGGTCTCTCTCCGGATCCATTGCGGATCGTTCGCGTGTAGCGCTTCCAGCACGGCAGGATCGATGTCGCGGACATTCTGCCGCTCGAAGATCGGTCGGTTCCATGTCTTATCGCAGCTCAGGCATTTGTAGATCAGCCACGCATCAAGCTTGCGACCGTTGGCGTTGAGCCGGATCTTGYCGCTGGATTGGAAGGCTCTCAAGCCCCCGCATCCGCTGCAGGCAATCCAAGGCTGGGGAGCAGTCTGGGGGATGATGGTCCATCGAACCCGAAATGCATTGCACATGACGTCTTGGTCTTCCGTTCGGAAGTCCACCAAGAGGGTGCATGAGACGACCCTTGCGGGCACGGTGTGGCGATGTTTCGGGCGGCTGAAGAGCTGAGACAGCGGCGCTGCTCATGGCACAAAATAACAATGCCAAACCGGTCTCTTGCCGCCACCCGATGAACATGATCATACGCGGACAGCGCGTTGCTATCCGACAGTACGGGTGAAACTGGATTGAGACCGGTGTTTACTTAGGCAAAGTCGACCTCGGTGCGCCAAAGCTCTTCACCCACAGCGATACCAAATCATCGGTCCGAGATGGAGTCCTCCGGCGCGCCGGGAATCCGAAAGCTGCCAGGTGCGGCTTCCATGCAACTTTGTGGTGCAGAGAGCCGAGATCGCCCTCGCTCGGTCGTCGATACTCGGCCTATCGGCTTGTCACAAGGGCCGGTGGGTCCGGCTTGATGATCGGGATGGCGAAATCCGAGGCACGCCTTCCCTCCAGCTGGCACGGCGCAGGCCGCCCCCGTCCGTCATTGAGCCGAGAGTCCGCGCCCCAGCTAAAGCGGCGGACCTGTCCTCGAGCGCCTTCCAGTTCCGCCCACGGACGGCAATAGCCCGAAGAAGGCCGATTTCACCCGATGCTGACCGGCAGTGCGCCGCAGGTTTGGCACCTCACTGAGAGCTGCGGTCATGGCGCGGGTGATATTCACCGCCCCAACTCCCGGCAAACAGCCCCGCCATGGCCGGTGGCGGCGACCACCGAAGCGCACTGCGTTGACCCTGCAATCAATTGGGCGTAGCAGTAATATGTTACGCCTTACGTCTTAGTGCCACTGCGACGGGAGATCCCGTTAAGGCATGGCGCCTCGCACAGCTTGAAGATTTCTGCCGTCAGGAGATTTCGCACATGCAGATCCGATTTTTGCGACCGCTTTCCCGTGTACTCGGCCTCGCGTTCCTTAGCGGAATCGCCGTCGCCGGCCTGATTAGCCCGTCTTATGCCCAGAACACCCTTGAGCGGATCAAGAGCCAGAAATCGGTCAGGGTCGGCTTCTCAAATTTCGCTCCGACGTCTTTCGTTGGGCCTGGGGGTGAGATCACTGGCTCCTCCCCCGAATTGGCGAAGGCGTTCTTCAAGAGCCTCGGCGTCGAAAAGGTCGAAGGAGTGGTCGGCGAATTCGGCTCACTGATCGGAGGCCTGCAGGCGCAGCGGTTCGACATGATCGCGGTCGCGATGCAAATCCAGCCGCGGCGCTGCGAGCAGATCGCCTTCGGTGACCCGGAGATGCAGTTGCTTCAAGGATTTGTCGTCAAGAAGGGCAACCCACTTGCGCTGAAGAGCTTCAAGGATGTGGCTGACAACAGGAACGCCCGGCTGGGAATGCTGACCGGCGCCGGGCAAATCCGTTTCGCTGACATTGCTGGGGTGACCAGGGATCAGCAGATTCTGTTCCCTGACTTCGACAAGTCGGTTGCAGGGCTGCAAGCAGGCCGCGTCGAGGCGGCGGCCGGTGCCAGCGTTGCACTGAAATACATTCTGTCGAAGATCAACAGCCCGGAGGTCGAGTTTGCCGAACTCTCCCAGCAACCCGTGGATGAAAAGGGCCAGTCGGTGACCGCCTATGCAGGCATGGGCTTCCGGCAAGGCGATACCGAGCTTCTGGGCGCATGGAACGCCTGGCTGCGCGCGGCCCGGCAATCAGGAGAGGCGCTGAGGATCATGGCGCCATTCGGCCTTGGCGAGAATGACATCGCCCCGGTCAGCGTGACCGCGCAGTCGCTCTGCCAGAACCGATAGGGTCGGGCCTGCCATTTCGCGGGAATGGCAGGCGCACATCAAACCTGAGGCCACGGGGATACCTGGGCTCGTCTTCCCGTGAGGTTGATTTCGATGACGCTCACCTATGCCGCTGCCGAAGGCCTGTCTGGGGTCAGCCTTCGACAGCAGGCGATCCAGATTCTTCGCACCCAGATCCTGATTGGCGCGCTTGCGCCCGGCCGCCTCTATTCGATCGGAGAGATTGCCGAACAGCTCAAGGTGTCGCCGACTCCAGTGCGGGAAGCCCTGCTCCATCTCGCCGGCGAGCGCCTGATCGTCATGGTCCGGAATCGAGGCTTTTCGGTTCGCGAGATCGATGACCACGACCTCGATGAACTGGCCGAATGTCGGCATTATCTCGAAGTGCCGGCAATCGTGAGCCTCACGCAGAAATCCAGGCTCGCCGGACGTGCCCTCCTCGTCGACTTGGCGTCGCAGACCGAGAAAGCGGCAGCCGAGGGCGACCTTCTCTCGTTTCTCACCGCTGACCGGCAATTTCACGTGCTCTTGCTCTCAGAGACGGGCAATTCCCGGTTGGTGGAGATGGTTGCGACCCTGAGAGATCAGACACGCCTCCACGGCCTGACGCGCTTGCGAGGCTCGCACGAACTGCTGTCCTCGGCGAAGGAGCACCGCGCGCTGATCGATCTCATCGAGGCTGGCGATGTCCCGGCAGCCCGGGAGCTCATGGGGCGGCACCTTCGGCATACCCGCGGCCTCTGGGCCGGAACAGCCAGCATTCCCGCGGAACAGAGCGTCGATCGCTGTTGACTTACAGTATGTAACCGGTAACATATTACTAAGATCAAAGCCCGTTGGAGGCTTGCAATCTCGGCCATGGAGAGCAGCTTGTCTGAGCAGAATAGACTTAAGGTCGCCGAGGCGGCCAAAGCGTTGCGCGCAGAAGCGCTCGTGATGCTGAAAGACATGACGGCCATTCCGGCCGATGCGACGACGGGGACCGGCTACCCCGAAACAGTTGCCTATCTGAAGAAGCAGCTCGCCACCTTTGCTCCCACCGAAGAGATCGACATTCCACAAAGCTATCTCGATGACCATTGGGGAAGCGATCTGTCGCTTTCACGCGAGTATCTGCCGGTGTACCGCGCTGCTCCGCGCGTGCTTGTCACGGCGATGCTGCCGGGTCGAAGCGACGAGATCGGCATCCATCTGAACAACAACTACGATCTTTACTGGGGACCGCGAAAGGAACGCGCCGGCTCGATCGCCCAAATTCTGGCGCTCAAGGCCGTCGCCAAGAGCGGTGTGAAGCTCGACAAATCGGCTTTCCTCTCTGCCACGCCCGACGCTTATATCGGCGGGGAGACCGGCGCGGGCTATCTGGTGCAGCAGGGCATGGGTCGCAGCCCGGTCGTTCTGGCCAGCAGCCTGGGCGGCCCGGATATCGTCACGGCCGGCTATAAAGGCCACTTCTGGGCGAAGATCACCGCTTTCGGCAAGGCAACGCATGGTTCGCGGCCAACGGAAGGCGTGAATGCCATCGAAGGCATGATGGCGGTACAGGACAGAGTTCGGAAACTCGCTCAGGAATTTACGGCGATCAAGACGCCCCTGGAGATCGTTCCGGCGCATGCCAACACGCCGACGATCGTCATGTGCCGCATCGCGGCCAACCTGGACGTGACGTTCATCCCGGACGAATGCGCACTCTATGTCGATCGGCGCATGAATCCCGAGGAGAAGCTGGACGATGCGATGGCGGMGCTGAGGGAACTCGTCGCTGACGCTTCGCGCGAGACCGGAATGCGAATGGAGGTCTCCTTCCCCCACACTGTTTCGAGTTCGTACACGCCGCCTGAGCATCCCTTGCACAAGGCGCTGAGCGACAACCTGAAGGCCGTCACCGGACGTGAGGCCCGTTCGATCGTCTGGTCGCATTATCTTGGACTTCACTATTTCACGGCGGGCTGGGGCAGCGCGGCCGTCGCATACACCCCCGGCGCCGTCGACCACGGCAAGGTCGTGATCGAGGCGGGCGATCCCACGGTCTCGGATGACGAGCTGATGGCCGCGATCGAAGTGATCGCGCTGACGATCTACGATTTGACCACATCCGGCGCTGTCGACGCCTGACATCGATATCGGCCAAGGAGGCGGATATGCCATCTCTTCAGAAGGTAGCGCTCGTTACGGGCGCCGGATCCGGCATCGGCCGCGCCACGGCGGTAGCGTTTCTCAAGAGCGGCTATCACGTGGTGCTGACTGGCCGCAGGCTCGATGCCTTGCAGGAAACGGCCGATCTCGGCGGGTCGCCCGGGAACGCCTTGTGCGTCTCGTGCGACGTCACGCGGCCTGAGGCCGTGAGGGATCTGTTCGCTCAATGCAAACAGCGCTTTGGCCGGCTTGATGTGCTCTTCAACAATGCTGGCGTCACCCGCGGAGGATCGATCRAGGATATCGCCTACGAGGATTGGATGACGACGGTCTCGACCAATCTCACCGGCCCGTTCCTCTGCACCCAGGAAGCGTTCAGGCTGATGAAGAGCCAGACGCCTCAGGGTGGCCGGATCATCAACAACGGCTCGCTGTCCGCGCATGTTCCGCGGCCAGCCTCGGCTCCCTACAGCGCCACAAAACACGCGATAAGCGGCTTGACCAAGACGACCGCGCTGGACGGCCGCCCGTACAACATCGCCTGCGGTCAGATCGACGTCGGCAACGCGTTGACCGAGATCGCGCGTGATATGATCGAGCGCTCCAAGGCAGCAGGCACCTACGCCCAGGCCGAGCCTGTCATGGATGTCGAGCACGTTGCCCAGTCAGTGCTCCACATGGCGAACCTGCCGCTTGAGGCCAATATCCTGTCGATGACGGTCATGGCGACCAAAATGCCATTCGTGGGTCGGGGATAGGAGGAGCCTCAGCCGGCCTCGGACCAACGAGTCTTCGTGGATTCGACGTGGTTGGTGATGATCTTGTGGAGCAGCGCCTCATCCCTCACCAGGGCAGCATCGACGAGCGCGATATGTTCCTTCGATGCCGCCACGATCTCGCGACTTCCCAATCTGGCCCGCAATCCCCTCAGCCGAGCGCGATCGCGATAGTTCATGATGAGCTCGGTGAGATGCGGCATGGCCAACGGGGCCAGGAAGGCCTGGTGGAAGCGGCGGTCGCCTTCGACATAGCTGACCAGGTCGTTCGACTGCGCGGCCTGAACAGTGGCCTCGGCGATCGCCCGGGTTTCTTGCGCGTGCTCCTCCCCCATCTTCAGTCCGGCCTCGACCGTGGAGGGAACCTCGAGCAGGAGCCGGATCTTGTGGAGCTCCTCGAGCTCTTCCGGTGTGGTCGCAGGAACGGAGAATCCGCGGTTCTTGTGGATGACGAGGAGATCCTTGCTCGCCAGATCCAGGACCGCTTCGCGAATGGGCGTCGGAGATACATCGATACCTGCCGCCAGTTGTGCGACCGAATAGATCTCTTCGGGAACGAACTCGCCCGACATGATCTGGGCCAGCAAAAGCTGCCGGACGCGTTCACGCAGGCTGACCGTCTGCGGAATTGAGAATTGGCTTAGACGTAGCTGGGACATCGACAGTCGCCCTTGTGACGGCACGACGCTTGTAGAGACGGAGCTCCGGCGGGTCGAGAAAAATGTTGACGGCTACAGGTAATATGTTACACCTCAGCTGCATCGGACGTGATGTCTGACGCTCTCTTGCTCTCCTTACAAAGGCTTAGGCACATGCGTGAAGCAATCACCCTGCCAGGGCAGCACGCCAAGTATTATTCCGATATCGTGAAGGCGAAGGGGACGCTCGTGTTCCTCGCCGGGCAGGTCGGCTGGGACGAGAAAGGCACGTGGGCGCCTGATTTCGCGAGCCAGCTGGAACTTTCCCTCGAGAATATGAAGACCGCTCTGCATGCGGCAGGCGCGACGATCGACGATGTCGTCAAAGTCAACGCCTATCTCGTCGACGTTCGGTACGGCGACGAATTCAACGAGGTCTACGCGCGTTATTTCAAGACCGACCGGCCGGTACGGACCCGTGTCCAGGCGGCGATGCTTGCGCGCGATTGCCTGGTCGAAATCGACGTCATCGCGGTGATCGACGACGCTTGAACGCGATCCATCAGAGGGGCAACGGCAATGGGATTGAAAAACTCGGATCATCTCTCGCGGCGCCTGCTCCTTTGCGGCGCGCTGGCGAGCTGGGCGGTGGTGGGAGCGTCAGCAGCGCTGTCTCAGCCGCAGGACGACAGCCTGGCGCGCATCAAGTCTCAGGGCAAAGTCCGGATTGGCTTCGCCAATATCAATCCCTACGGCTACGTGATGCCCGATGGACGGGTCACCGGGCAGGCTCCCGAACTCATCCGCGCCTTCTTCGCGGATATGGGCGTGTCCTCCCTTGAGCCCGTCGTGACGGATTTCGGTTCGCTGATCGGAGGGCTTGTAGCCAAACGCTTCGATATCGTCGCAACGGGCATGCTGATCCAGCCCGAGCGCTGCAAGATCGTGTCCTTTGGCGACCCCGAATATCAGATCAACCGGGCCTTCGCGGTCAAGAAGGGCAACCCCAAGGGCGTGACGAGCTTCGTCAGCCTGGCAAGGCACGCCGACGCGAAGATCGGCTTGTTGACGGGCGCCGGCGAGATCCGCTTTTCGGAGCTGGCCGGCATCCCCCAGGAACGCCGCCTCCTCTTCCCCGATCTTTCAGCGGCAATCGCGGGTCTTCAGGCCGGCCGGGTTGATGCCGTGGTGGCGTCGACCGTTACGATCCGCGGAGCGCTTTCGCGGGCGAATGATCCGCGCCTGGATTTCGCCGCCCTGTCCGAGCAACCCCGCGACGAATCCGGCAATGAATCGATCGGATACGGCGGCATGGCCTTTCGCAAGGACGACATTTCACTCCGTGAGGCCTGGAATACCTGGCTCGCCAAGGGCCTGAAGAGCGGCCGCGTCACGTCGATCATCGAGCCGTTCGGCTTCGGGCCGGAGACGTTGCCGAAGGAAGGCACCACTGCCGAATACGCCTGCGCGGAACGCAAATAACCGCTCGCCAAGACAAGGGGGAATACCATGAAGATCACGTCCCGGACGGCCCGTGTCGCGAATGCGCTCGCAAGCGCCCTGATCGTCAGCGCTGCGCTGTCGTTCCCGACGATTGCCCATGCCGACAGCCTGTCTTCGATCAAGAGCGAAGGCTATGCGCGGGTCGGCTTCTCGAATTTCACCCCGTGGGGCTATGTCGACGACAAGGGAGAGCTTTCAGGGGTCGAGCCGACGCTCGTCCGAGCGTTTCTCAAGTCGATCGGCGTAGACAAGATGGACGGCGTAGTCACGCAGTTCGTCTCGATCATCCCCGCACTAGATGCCAAGCGACTGGATTTCATCGGCGCCGGCATGCAAATCCGGCCCGGTCGCTGCCAGCAGATCGCTTTCGGCGAGCCGGAATGGGTCAGCACGCAGGGTTTCGTTACAAAGGCCGGCAATCCGTCCAAACTGACAAGCTTGGATGATGTGAAGAGCAATGCCGCCACCCGTCTTGCTGTTGTCGCCGGTGGCACCGAGCGGGAGTACGCCAGGATCAACGGCATCCCTGATGCTCAGGTCGTCATCTTCCCAGATCTGCCCACCGCGGCGTCTGGCATCAAGGCGGGCCGGGTCGACGCCATGATGCAGACCTCGATCACCATCCGCGGCTTGCTGGCGGGCGACAAGCATCCTGAACTCGCCTATGTCGCAATGTCGAAGCCGCCCCTCGACAAGGATGGCAATCCGGTCATCGGATATGGGGCAGTTGGTTTCCGCAAATCGGATCCGGAGCTTCTCGCCGCCTGGAATGCCTGGCTCAAAGGAGCCAAGCAGTCGGGTGAAATTGTGCGACTGCTGGAGCCGTTCGGCTTCACGGCGGCAGATATCGCACCTGACACGATCAAGACGGCAGATCTCTGCGCCGCAAAGAACTGACCGTCGCATGCTCCAGGATGAATCGTGAACCTCCTGCTTGAAATCAGTCCGGTGTTGCTGCGGGGAGCATACACAACCGTGTTGCTCACGTTGGTATCTGGGACCTGCGCGCTCCTGGTGGGCTTCGCGGTTGGGCTCGCTCGCCTGGCCCGGACCCGGTGGCTGTCCATTCCGCTGGCGATCTACATCGAGGTATTTCGCAACACGTCCTCGCTGGTCCAAATCTTCTACTTCTTCTTCGTGCTCCCTCTCATTGGGATTCGGCTCGAGGCATTCACGACAGGATGCCTCGTGCTGGCACTGAATTTCGGGGCTTATATTTCCGAGGTTGTGCGCTCAGCCATTCTTTCGATTGACCGCGGACAGCACGACGCCACCATCGCCCTGAATATGCCCACCAGCCTGAGCTACCGGCGGATCATCATCCCCCAGGCCATTCCGGTCATGCTTCCTGCCTTTGGGAATTACGCACTGGAATTGTTGAAGGCCACCTCGCTGGTTTCGCTCATAACAATCACGGAGCTGACGTTTTCCGGGGCTCAACTTGTCCAGTATTACGGGCACCCCACCCTCATCTACATGTCGATCTTCGTGATCTACCTGCTTCTGGCCTTGCCTCTAGTTGCTCTCAACAAGGCTCTTGAGCGGCACTCCGGAGGTCAGTGGAAGCCAAAGGTGCCGACGACATGAATTTCAGCCCTCAAATCACGGCGGAACTCCTCCCGGCACTGCTCAGAGGGACTGTCGTCACTCTTTACGCTACGGCCGCTGGCATGGCTGTCGCATTGGCCGTCGGGCTCTTGATCGCCGTCGCCCGCCGTGGCGGCAATCCTGTCGCCGTCCTGATCATCGACAGCTTCGTCACCGTCGTCCGCAGCACGCCTCTCCTGATTCAGCTGTATCTGCTTTTCTATGTGCTTCCACTTTACGGGCCGTCGTTCAGCCCCTTGTTTACGGGCATCCTGGGCCTGGGGTTGCATTACAGCAGCTACATCTCCGAGGTCTTCAGGGCTGGCATCGATGCTGTCCCCCGCGGGCAGTGGGAAGCCTGCATCGCCCTTCAATTCTCGCGTGTAAAAACCTGGACGAGAATAATCCTACCGCAGGCTTTTCGCATCGTCCTGCCGCAAATCGGCAACTACCTCATCTCAATGTATAAGCATGCGTCCCTTCTCGCCACGATCACAGTGGTCGAGCTTCTCGGAGCGGCATTGAACTTTGCCGGTGAAACGTTCCGATACTTCGAAGCCTTCACGCTTGTCGGCATCATATACTTCGTGATCGGCTTCGCATTTTCACGTCTTGTCCGTTACCTGGAGCAGAGAACGACTTACGGCCGGGCCTGAGTGCAAAGGTCGTTTGTATGCTTCCTGCTCCTTATCGAGTGCTGAGAATGGACCATCAGAGCGCAACTGCCTCCCAAACGCCGCTGGCGGCTGAATTCGTGAATGTCTCGAAGTCGTTCGGTGCATTCACGATCATCGACGATCTGAACCTGCAGATCAGGCCGTCAGAGCGCGTCTCGCTGATCGGCCCGAGCGGCTCCGGGAAAACCACGATCCTGCGTCTTCTGATGACCTTGGAGCGACCCAACGAGGGTGAGATCAAGGTGTTTGGAGACATCCTTTCGGCCGGCGGCGAAGGATCTGCGAAAGCTCGACCGGATCGGGAATTCAGAGCGATCCGCGGCAAGATCGRCATGGTGTTCCAGCAGTTCAACCTGTTCCCGCACATGACCGCGCTCGAAAACGTCATGGAAGCGCCGGTGCAGGTGCTCGGAATGCAACGCCAGGAGGCCCGAGACCTTGCCGAGAGTCTCTTGAAACGGGTCGGCCTGGCCGAAAAAGGCGCCTCCTATCCATCGCAACTGTCAGGTGGCCAGCAGCAGCGCGTCGCGATCGCGCGGGCCTTGGCCATGAAGCCCCAGATCATGTTGTTCGACGAGATCACGTCTGCGCTTGATCCCGAGGTCATCGGTGAGGTCCTCGAGGTTGTCCATAATCTCGCCCACGAGACCAAGATGGCGATGTTGGTTGTGACGCATGAAATGGGCTTCGCCCGTGACATTGCTGATCGCGTGATCTTCATGGAACGAGGAAAGATCGTCGAAGACGGCTCTCCGGGCGAGATCTTCAACGCTCCAAGAAACGACAGAACCAAGGCGTTTCTGAACGCAATCAAGCGATAGCCGACAAAGACATCACAGCAAAACCGGCCTGATTGGACTCATGCAGTCGGGCGACGGCCGTGCATTGCCGCGAGCAAGGGAGATCACAATGTCCTCACCTACGATAATCGGAGCCCCCGAGACCGCTTCGGCTCTCGCCTACCGTCCTCTCATAGATGCATTGGCAACCGGTTTTGCGGCGGGATGTCAGGCGCCGCTGCGCCATCACCACGCGATCGATCGGGCCGGGCAGCCGCAAGCCACGCTGCTCCTGATGCCGGCGTGGAGCCATGATGGCGACGCAGACAGCCTTCTCGGCGTCAAGATCGTGACCGTATACCCCGGCAACGCCGCGAAGGGACTGCCGGGACTCGCCTCGACCTATGTGCTCTATGATGGCTCGACGGGCCAGCAACTGGCGATCATTGACGGGAACACCATTACAGCCCGCCGAACCGTCGCGACAGCGGCGCTGGGCGCCCGGTTCCTGTCGCGTGAGAACGCACGAAGCCTCCTGCTGCTCGGCTCCGGTCGGGTTGCCAGCCTCGTCCCCGAAGCGATGCGAGCCGTTCGACCGATCGACAAGGTCGCGGTCTGGGACATCGATGGCGTCGGCGCGCGCCGTCTGGCAGCCAACCTCACCGCCAATGGTTTTCAAGCAACCGTCGTCGACAATCTCGAGCATGCGGTCGGCGAGGCCGACATTATTTCGGCAGCGACGTTGTCGACGCACCCTCTCCTTCGCGGTGATTGGGTTCGCCCGGGTACGCATGTGGATCTGATCGGCAGCTTCACGCCGACAATGCGTGAAGCGGACGATCGCCTGATGGCGGCTGCGATGATCTATGTCGATACAAGCGACGCGCTGCACGAGTCCGGCGATCTCATTCAGCCGATTGATGCGGGGGTCATCACCGCTTCCGACGTGCGGGCAACACTGACGGAACTGTGCAGGGGCTCCGCTTTCGGGCGCCAATCCGCCGAGCAGACGACCGTGTTCAAGGCCGTCGGATCGTCATTGGCCGATCTTGTCGCGGCCCGCCTTGTCTACCGTACCTTGAAGGCTCCCGAGCAGCAGATGCGCCTGAACACCGCCTCCTAATGGGTCGCGCGGCCCCATCGGGGCGACCYGGTGAGAAACCCTGTGATCTTCCGAGGAATCCCATGCAAAGCAACCGCGTTATTCATGTTGTCAGTTGTCATGCCGAGGGCGAGGTCGGCGACGTCATCGTGGGCGGCGTTCTGCCGCCGCCGGGCGAGACGATCTGGGAGCAGGCGCAGTTCATCGCCCGCGATCAGGGATTGYGGAACTTTGTGCTCAACGAGCCTCGAGGCGGCGTATTCCGCCATGTCAATCTCCTGGTGCCCCCCAAGGACCCCAGAGCCCATACCGGCTGGATCATCATGGAACCCGGCGATACCCCACCGATGTCCGGCTCAAACTCGATCTGCGTTTCGACCGTCCTGCTCAACAGCGGCATCGTCCCGATGCAGGAACCAATCACACGCCTCATCCTTGAACCTCCGGGAGGGCTGATCGAAGTCGAGGCCGAATGCAGGGACGGCAAGGCCGAGCGCATCCGGGTCCGGAACCATCCCTCCTTCGTGGACAAGCTCGATGCGCAACTCGAGATCCCTGGCATCGGCACGATGGCGGTCGACATTGCCTGGGGCGGCGACAGCTTCGTCATCATCGATGCGCCGTCGCTCGGGCTCGCAATCCGGCCGGACCAAGCCCGTGACATTGCCGAGATTGGCGTACGCGTCACGAATGCAGCCAACGAACAGCTGGGTTTCTCTCATCCGACCAACGGCTGGGACCATATCTCCTTTTGCCAGATGACCGAGCCGGTGACACGAAGGGACGGCGTCATGCACGGCACAAGCGCCGTGGCGATCCAGCCGGGCAAGATTGATCGATCGCCGTGCGGAACGGGGTGTTCGGCGCGGATGGCGGTCCTTAACGCACGCGGCGAATTGGCTGTTGGCGAACGGTTTGTCGGGCGGTCGATTGTCGATACCGAGTTCGATTGCCTGCTGGAATCGGAAGCGGGCCTGGGCGGCAAGCGAGCGATTGTCCCGGTGATTTCGGGCCGTGCCTGGATCACCGGCATCCATCAGCACATGCTCGACCCCACGGACCCATTCCCGGCCGGCTATCGGCTGTCCGATACCTGGCCAATGCAAAAACTGCAGAGATAGCGGAGCGAGCTCTTGCCCGGGGCTTTCTTGAATCCAATCGTAAAGCATTACGCGTAGCACCTTAGTTGCCCGCAAATGGGCATTCCGCGAACCTATGAACAGAGGATACCGAACATGCGCGAGTCGATTACCCTGCCCGGCCATCCCGAAAAATGGCCCTGCTTCTCCGATGTCGTGAAGGCGAAGGGGACACTGGTCTTCCTGGCGGGCCAGGTCGGCTGGGACGACCATGGCGTTTGGGCCGAAGGCTTTGAGAAACAGGCCGAACTTGCGCTCCAGAACATGGAGAGGGCTCTGGCAGCGGCCGGCGCCACGATCGACGACGTCGTCAAGGTCGTCGTCTTTGTGGCCGATGCCCGGAACGGCGACGCGGACTATCGCACCGGCAACAATTTCAACGAGATCTACTCCCGGTTCTTCAAGCGCAACTTTCCGGTTCGCACGCGGGTGCAGACCGGCATGCTCGCGAGAGATTGCCTCGTGGAGATCGATGTCATCGCTGTCATCAGCGACGATTGAACGATGGGCGGCCGATCCAACGCCGCCCACAAGCGTGCGAAAGGGAAGGCAGAGGTCTCCCCTTTCGCCCCAGTTTTGCTTGGACGGCCTTTGCCAAACATGGGCAATAGCGACTAGGCCCTGCTTGCTTCGCCTTGTGGCAGCGAGACTTCCCGACAGTTGGAAAGGGGAAGTCGCGAGAGGCGAAAACTGCGCGAAGCCTGTGTGCCAGACGCGAGACCCCGGACGTGGAAGCCTTGGTGCGGCCCCCTCTGTCCAGCCATGAGGCGTGTGGCCACCTTCATGTGTCCAGCCGGGACGTGGCTGCCCATTCCAGCCTCCTGGACGGGCCAGATACCCGTTGCGGCCGGCGCCCCAAGCGTCGCATCAAGGCCTTGCGCTCGCCCCCCAGATGCGATCGAGGAACCGGTCGGCATAGGGCTGCCAGAGTGCGCGGCCCTCCGGCGTCGGGAACAGCCTGTGCCCGTCTTCGCCGAATGCGTCCAGGAGATGATATTCGGCATCGCCGCCGGCGGAGCGATAGGCCCCTGCCATGCGGGCGGTCAGGGCGCTGTCGAAGAAGCGGTCGTTCCGGGCATAGATCCACAGGGTCGGGATCTTCGATGAACGGCCGAAGGTCGCCGCCGCGTCGACAAGGCTGTCCGRCGCGCAATTGTTGTTCGGCCGGCCGCCGGCATAGCCACCGCGGCCACCGGCGAAATTGATGACGGCGCGCACGCTCTCGGGGCCGCGGCTCGCTGCGGCCAGCGAGCCCCAGCCCCCGGCCGATTGGCCCACGAGCAGGATACGGTCGGCCCGGATCGTGGGAAGGGTCGCGAAATAGCGCGCGACATTCTGGATATCATCCGCAGTCGCCAGCCCGCCGCGAACGTAGTCCGGCTGGCTGCACGGTCCGTAGGCCTCGGCCCATTCGCCTCCGCGCGGGCCATATCCGCGACGCAGCGGCAACACGACCATGAAGCCACGCGAGACCAGCCACTCCGCCCCTGCCCGGTATTCGGGCGGCGCCATGGTCTTGCGCGCAGCCGCATTCGCGGGCGAGCCGTGGCTGACGACCGCGAGCGGGAACGGGCCGGGCCCGACCGGACTGAACACGCGCGCCGGCAGCAGGATCTCGGCCCCCTGCGCATCCCGGCCCACCGGGACGAACCAGGCCTGCTCGCCGGGGCGCTCCCGATCGACGGGCAACCGGCCCGGCCGGGGATGCTCGACCGCCTCCCAGGGGTTTGACGGCTGCGCCTGAGCCGGAGGGGCAAGCCCCAGCGCCAGGGTCGACGCCGCAACGGCACATTTCAACGGCAGCATCCAATCCCCGACAGAGGCGACGCTCGATGCAAACAGAGACATATTCGCGTTCCATCCCTAGATAATTTTCCAAACTGAAGTATCTTGCAGTATGAGAGTCAAGCGAGATCGCAAATATGCGGGGCGTATCGAATACTTATTGCAATGTATTCGAAAATGTATTGAGTCTATGCAATTAACTCATAACTGTTATCTTGATACCGCTCGTCTTTTCAAACATCCTGCCCTCAAGAATATCGTGATCGAGGCGGCCCTTCCGCTGATGTCGATCCGCATGGGGAGCGTTCGCTATGTTACGCAGATTGACCCGAGCCGCTCTCGCGGGCTCGTTCCTGCTCGGCCTTGCCGTGGCTCCGGGACAGGCCGCGACGCCCAAGGACGTATTCGTCATGGCGAGCGACCTCACCACCTTCATCACGTTCGATCCGGCTGCAGCCAACGAGTCGTTTCCCAACGAATTGTTGCGGCAGATGTGCACGCCGCTGCTCTCGCTGGATCACAAGGATCCTTCGAAAGTCGTCGCCGGCATCGCCGAGACATGGTCGAGCTCCCCGGACGGGAAGACCTGGACGTTCGCGCTGCGGCGCGGCATGGTTTTCCCGTCTGGCAATCCGGTCACCTCGTCGGGCATCGCCTGGGCCATGCGCCGGTCGATCAAGCTCAACCTGGTCAGCGCGAGCCTGATGCGCGACTGGGGGCTCACCTCGCCGGACCAGAACCGGGCGCGCAGAGGCTCCTGCTCGAGAAGAATGACATCGACTACGCCAAATCGGTCGAAGCCTCGTCGCTGGCGGCCATGGTGGCCAATCCGGAATTGCGCTTTCAGTTTCAGCCGCGCCTCGACAGCGTCTATCTCGCGCTGAACCAGAAGGACCCGATCCTCAGCAACCCGAAGGTCATCGAGGCCTTTCGCTACCTGATCGATTATCAGGGGCTGAAGGAGACCGTGCAGAAGGGGCGCGCCGAAATCCGCCAGAGCTTCGTGCCGGCCGGCGTGTTCGGGGCGCTGCCGAAGGGCGAGGACCCCTATCGGCTGGACATCGCCAAGGCAAAGGCCCTCCTCACCGAGGCAGGCTATGGCGACGGCTTCAAGAAGACCGTCCTGACGATGACGAACTACCCGTTTCCGGATCTTGCGCAGAACTTCCAGCAGAATGCCGCGAAGGTCGGCGTGACGCTGGATATTCGCACCATGGCGACGGCGCAGCTCTACACCTTGATGCGCAGCCGCGACTTCCAGATGCTGATGGMKGTCTATGATTACGATTATCCCGATGCCAACGATATGGCGCTGCGGATGGCGTATAACCCCGACAACAGCGATGCCGCGAAGGCGACGAATTTCCTGGCCTGGCGTGCCGCATGGGCGCCCGACGCCTGGTTCAAGCAGCAGGTCGAGGCCGCGCAGGTGGAGCGCGACCCCGCCAAGCGCACCGCGCTCTATGCCGAGCTGCAGCGCCGCCACATGCGCGAGGCGCCGATCATCGGCATCTTCCAGCGGCTGGGCGCGATGGCCCTGCACAAGCGGGTCAAGCGCTTCGAATATAACGGCTCGGAGTTCTTTTACGACACGATCGAGAAGGAGTGAGGCGTGAGCTCCCTGACCGATCTCGCGCCGCGCCGAAACGCCCGCCTGCGCCTGCCGCGCTGGGCAGCGCCGGCCCTGCGCGGCGGGCTCTCCGTCGCGCTCACCCTGCTTGGCCTGCTGGCCCTGACCTTCTTCATCGGGCGCGTGCTGCCCTTCGACCCGATCGCCGCGGTTGTCGGCGAGAAGGCCGATGCCAGCGTCTACGAGAACGTTCGCATCAAGCTCGGGCTCGACCAGCCGCTCTACATCCAGTTCGTCATGTTCCTGCGCGACATGCTGAGCGGCAATTTCGGGCGGGCGATCTTCACCGGCAATCCCGTCGCCGACGATCTCAGACATGTCATTCCCGCGACGGTCGAGCTTGCCACCGTCGCCATCGTGATCGGCAGCGGGCTCGGCATCCCCTTCGGCGTCGCCGCTGCGGTCTATCGGGGAAAACCGATCGACCACGCCGTGCGGCTCCTGTCGCTGATCGGCCATTCCGTCCCGATCTTCTGGCTCGGCCTGATGGGGCTGATCGTCTTCTATGCCTGGCTCGGCTGGGTCGGCGGCTCCGGCCGGGTGGATATCTTCTATCTCGACGCCGTGCCGAAGCGGACGGGGCTGCTGCTCGTCGATTCAGCACTGGCGGGCGACTGGGACGTGTTCGTCAGCGCCGCGCGGCACATCATCCTGCCGGCTCTCCTGCTCGGCTATTCCTCGATGGCCTATATCAGCCGCATGACCCGGAGCTTCATGCTCGATCAGCTGAGCCAGGAATACATCACCACGGCGCGGGTCAAAGGGCTCTCGCGGCGGCGCGTGGTCTGGGGTCATGCCTTCCGCAACGTGCTGGTCCAGCTCGCCACGGTCATTGCGATTTCCTATGGCGGGCTGCTCGAAGGAGCGGTGCTCACCGAAACGGTCTTCGCCTGGCCCGGCTTCGGTCAGTACCTGACGACCGCCCTGATGATCGGCGACATGAACGCCGTTCTCGCCTGCACATTGATCGTGGGTCTGGTCTTCATCTGCCTGAACCTGATCACCGATCTCCTTTACCGCTTCCTGGATCCGCGCACCCGATGACGGCTCATTCCTTCGAGCGCAACGCTTCGTTGCGATCCTGGCTTCTCGCCGAGGCACCGCAATCGGGCTTCCAGGCCTGGATGCAGAGCTTCTACCTCGCCTGGCTGCGCCTGGCCGCGAACCCCCTCGCCGTCATCGGCGTGGTCGTCCTGCTGGTGATCGGGCTGGTCGCGCTGATGGCGCCGTGGATCGCCACCCACTCGCCCTTCGACCAGGTCCTGGCCGAACGGCTTCAGCGCCCGAGCGCCGCGCATTGGCTCGGAACGGACGAGCTCGGCCGGGATGTCTTCAGCCGCATCGTCTATGGCGCCCGGACCACGCTCTACATCGTCGGCCTCGTTGCGGTGATCGTCGGGCCGATCGGCCTGTGCATCGGCGCGACGGCCGGTTATCTCGGAGGCTGGGTCGAAGCGCTGCTGATGCGGATCACCGACATCTTCCTGTCCTTCCCGAGCCTGATCCTGGCGTTGGCCTTCGTCTCCGCCCTGGGCCCGAGCCTGGACAATGCGATCATCGCCATCGCGCTGTCCTCCTGGCCGGGGATCGCCCGTCTCGCCAGGGCGGAAACCCTGACGATCCGCTCCAGCGACTATGTCGATGCCGTCCGCGTCATGGGGGCCTCGACACCGCGGATCATCTTCAAGCACGTCATGCCGATGTGCCTGCCCTCGGTCGTCGTGCGGGTGACGCTGAGCATGGCCAGCGTCGCGTTGACCGCGGCCGGCCTCGGCTTCCTCGGCCTGGGCGCCCAGCCTCCGACGCCGGAATGGGGCGCCATGCTCTCGACGGCGAGACAATACCTGCTTGAGCACTGGTATCTCGCCGCCATGCCCGGCCTGGCCATCCTGACCGTCAGCCTCGCCTTCAACCTGWTCGGAGACGGGTTGCGCGACATGCTGAACCCGCGCTCGTGAGGGAGAGGACGATGTCCGGGACCCAAAAGAGCCCCATCCTCACGGTCGAGGACCTGCGCGTCGGCTTTCCCGGCCCGCGCGGCCTGGTGGAAGCCGTGCGCGGCATCAGCTTCGAGGTCGGCCGGAACAAGGTCGGCATCGTCGGCGAGTCCGGCTCCGGCAAGTCGATGACCGGGCGGGCGATCCTCAACCTGTTGCCGTCGGGAGCGACCTCCACCGTCAAGTCGATGAAACTGGGCGAGACCGAGCTCGCAGGCCTGAGCGAAAACGAGATGCTCGGGATTCGCGGCAAGCGCGTCTCGATGATCCTGCAGGACCCGAAATACTCGCTCAACCCAGTCATGCGGGTGGGGCATCAGATCGCCGAAGCCTTTCGCGTGCATCATCGCGCCTCCCGCGCCGAAGCGAACGAGCGGGCCCTGGAGATGCTGGCGGCGGTCCGCATCCGCGATCCCAAGCGCGTCTTCGCGCTCTACCCGCACGAGGTCTCGGGCGGGATGGGGCAGCGCATCATGATCGCCATGATGCTCATTCCCGAGCCCGAGCTGATCATCGCGGATGAGCCGACCTCGGCGCTCGACGTCACCGTCCGGCTCCAGGTCCTGGCCATTCTCGACGAGCTCGTCACCACCCGCGGCATCGGCCTGATGTTCATCAGCCATGACCTCAACCTGGTCTCGACCTTCTGCGACGAGGTCTTGATCATGTATGCCGGGCGCATCGTGGAGCGATGCCCCGCCGCGGACCTTCACCAGGCGAAACATCCCTATACGCGCGGGCTGCTGGCCTCACTGCCCCGGCTCGAGGACGGCCATAAGCGCCTGCGGGTGCTGGAGCGCGACCCGTCCTGGCGCAACGAACCCATTCCGGCGGAAGCATGATCGAAGTCAGCCATTTGCGCGTCGCCTTCGGCGCGGGTGAAAACCAGTCCGTCGCCGTCGACGACGTCTCCTTCTCGATTCCCGAAGCGACCGTCTACGGGCTCGTGGGCGAGTCCGGCTGCGGCAAGACGACGATCCTGCGGTGCCTTGCCGGCCTCAACCGGCAATGGTCGGGGACCATCAGGATCGCCGGCAAGACCGTGGGACCGGTGCGCGATCTCGCGTTCTACCGGATGGCCCAGATGGTGTTCCAGGATCCCTATGGCTCCCTGCACCCACGGCACACCGTCAACACCATTCTCTCGGAGCCGCTGGTGGTGCACGGCATCGCCGGCATCGGCCCGCGCGTCTCCCGCGTGCTTGCCCAGGTCGGTCTTGGCGAGAGCTACCGCTACCGCTACCCGCACCAGCTCTCCGGCGGCCAGCGCCAGCGCGTGGCGATCGCGCGGGCTCTCATCCTCGAGCCCCGCATCCTGTTTCTCGACGAACCGACCTCGGCTCTCGACGTCTCCGTCCAGGCCGAGGTTCTCAACCTGCTCCGCGACATCCAGGTCGAACAGGGCCTCACCTGCGTCCTCGTCAGCCACGACCTGCCCGTCGTCGCCAATCTGTGCAACCGGCTCGCCGTGATGAACCAGGGCAAGCTGATCGAGGAGCTCGGCGTCGCCGACCTGATGTCGGCGCGCGCCCATAGCGGCTACACGCAGAGGCTCATCGCAGCCAGTGCCGGCTATGATCGTGCGCTGGTCGGCCTCGATGCGGACTAGCCCGGCCGTGGGGCGGACGGAGGTGGATGTCGACGCGGCATCGCCCTGGACGCGGCCGGGCGCTGCGACCCTGTCGCGTTAGGGAGGACGCCATGGAGGTCAAATGGTTGGAGGATTTCCTCAGCCTTGCGAGCACGGCAAGCTTCTCCCGTTCCGCTGCCGAACGCCATGTCACCCAGTCCGCCTTCAGCCGCCGCATCAGGCAACTCGAGGATTGGGTCGGCTTGCCCCTCGTCGATCGGGCCTCCTATCCGGTCCGGCTGACCTCGGCCGGCGAGAATTTCCGCGGGACCGCGCAGGAGCTGTTGCAGGACCTGTAAGCGATTTTCTGTTGATCTACTCGCATAGCGCGGTGCCGGTCTTCATCGGCGACACCGACATCATCCATATGCGATTGGGCGACGAGCGCGTCGTCCCCGTTTCAGCCCCTGATGCCAGCGGTCGCCCGCTTCACCGGATCGAGCCGGGAGCGACCCCGGCGCGGCACCTCGCCTATGGCGCCGGATCGTTCTTCCATCACGTGCTGGCGGATCTCTTCGCGAGACGAGCGCTCGAACGCATCACGATCCACGAGAACACGATGTCCGAGGGCCTGAAGGCGATGGCTCTGGCCGGTTGGGGGCTGGCCTGGATACCGGAGAGCATCGTGCGGCTCGATCTTGCCAGCGGGCAACTCGTGCGCGCCGCCGATGCCAGCTGGGACCTGACGGTCGATATCCGGCTCTACCGATCCCTGTCGAATTCCCGTCCGGTCGTTGAGCAATTCTGGCGCACCGTCAGCGAGGGCGAGCAGGACGCGGTCAGTGCAAAGCCGCAGCTCGTCCGCTGCTGACGGGCATGGGCAGTCGCTTGCCCATGCCCGTCAGATCTCGATCTCGGTTCCGAGCTCGACCACCTGCTTGGTCGGCACGCCGAAAAACGCAGCCGAGCGCTCGGCATTGCGCTGGAGGAAGGCGAACAGCGTTTCCCGCCAGACCGCCATGCCGGCGATCTGCTTGGTCGGGATGATCGTCTCCCGGCTGATGAAATAGGTGATCTGGGTGGGGTCCACTCCGGGCAGCCTGCCCTGTTCGCAGGCCATCCGAAGTCCGTCGGCGATGCTCGGATACTGCATGAAGCCGAAATGCAGGATGATCCGGGTGATGCTCTCATGGAGTTCGATCACCTCGACGCGGCCATCCTCCTCGACGCGGGGGACCTCTGCGATGACGACCGTGACCAGCAGGATGCGCTCATGCAGGACGCGGTTGTGCTTGACGAACTGCGTCAGCGCGAGCGGCACGCCATGGGGAGCCGAGGCCATGAAGACGGCGGTTCCGGGCAGTCGCGAGCAGCAGGTCGCGACCGCGCTCTCGATCAGCTCCTCCTCCGGCTGGCGCAGATTGCGGCGGGCGCGCTCAACCAGTTTGACGCCGCTGCGCCAGGTCAGCATCACGAAGGCGGCAGCGGCCGCAAGCAGGAGCGGGAACCAGCCGCCTTCGAACAGCTTGGTCGTGTTCGCGGCGAAGAAGATGCAGTCGATGACGAGGAAGAAGCCGTTGACCGCAATCACGATCACCGGCGGGTAGCCCCAGTGCAGCGCAACGAGCGCGGCCAACAGGGTGGTGATGGCCATCAGCAGGGAGACGGCGATGCCATAGGCGCCTGCCAGCGCATCGGACGAGCCGAAGCCGATCACCGCGCCGAGCGTCGCCGCCGCCAGCAGCCAGTTCACCAGCGGCACATAGATCTGGCCGATCTCGTGGCTTGCCGTGTGCTCGATATGCATGCGGGGCAGGAAGCCGAGCTGGATCGCCTGCTGCGTCAGCGAGAACACCCCGGAAATGATGGCTTGCGAGGCGATCACGGTCGCCACTGTGGCAAGGGCGACCAGCGGGTAATGCGCCCAGTCCGGCGCCAGCTGGTAGAATGGATTATCCAGCGCGGCGCTGTCGGTGATCAGGAGTCCGGCCTGACCGAAATAGTTCAGCACGAGCGCCGGCAGGGCAATGCCGAACCAGGCGAGCCTGATCGGCAGGCGGCCGAAATGTCCCATGTCGGCATACATGGCTTCGCCGCCGGTGACGGCCAGGAATGCCGCGCCGAGAATGGCGAAGCTGACATGGAAGTCCTGGTGGATCAGGAAATTGACGGCGTAGAGCGGGCTCAGCGCCACAAGCACGCCGGGCGCCTGGGCGATGCCGTGGAGGCCAAGCAGCGCGATGATGATAAACCAGCCAAGCATGACCGGACCGAAGATCGCGCCGATGAAGCCTGTGCCCTTCTTCTGGACGGCAAACAGGCCGATCAGGATGACCACGGTCAATGGCACCACGACATGCTGCAGCGCCGGCGCGTCGAGCTTCAGGCCTTCGACGGCGCTCAGCACCGAGATGGCCGGGGTGATGGCGCCGTCGCCGTAAAGCAGCGCCGCACCGATCAGGCCGACGATCAGGAGATAGGCGCGCCAGCTCCCCGGCTCGGCGTTGCGGGCCGAGAGCAGGGCCAGCATGGCGACGATGCCGCCCTCGCCGCGATTATCGGCACGCAGGATCAGCAGCGCGTATTTCATGGAGATGATCAGGATCAGCGCCCACAGGATGAGCGAGACGATGCCGAGCACCGCATCCTGACTGAGGCTGCCGCCCTGGGTCGCCGCCCTCGCCGCTTCCCGCAAGGCATAGAGCGGACTTGTTCCGATATCGCCATAGACGACGCCGAGAGCGCCGAGCGTGGCCGCGACCGGCAGGGCAGCGGGCGGTCTCGTTACCTGAGCGCTGTGGGCAGTCATGGTTCGATCCCAGCTGCAACCCAGTACCTAATCTGCGAGCATTGGGGGCAAATTGCTAGGGGGCGAGGATGCCGGTCGCGCGGGTCGGAAGGACCATCGTCGTCCCGCAGGTCAGGCGCCCGTCCAAAGGGCTGCGCTTCCTCGCCGTGCGGGATGCCGTGCGCCCCTGGTCTGATCCTCACGATCGGCCAGAACGGAGGTCAAGCTGGACCAGAACCATGGGGCCGCGTCTGAGTCACCCAAACGCCTTCAGGGGCCCTGGCCGGTTCAGGTGAAGACCGACGATTGCGGTTCGCGATCAGGCAGGACGAGCTCCGCAAGGCGCGGAGGCCGCGCCCCCTCAGTGACGGGGAGGCAACAGGGCCGAGGGCGTCACCAAGTCCTCCAGAGCCAGGCCACGTTCCTTCAGCAGGGCTTCGAGCAACGGGCGCAGCTCGCCGAGGCTTTCCGCGACGGTGTCCCGCACCGTGTCGACAACCACCTGAGTCCCCCGTTCGATCTCGACATTGACCGCGTCACCCTCTCGCTTGGCGTCGAGATTCGTCACCCGGCGCGTCTCGGGGATAATCCAGATCTCGAACCAGCCCTCGGCCTTGTTGCACTCCGAGACCGTCAGGCTGCATCCGTTGATGGCGATGTAGCCTTTCGGGAAGATGTACCGCTCGAAGGGCCGAGGGATGGAGAACCGGATGGCCTTGTTGCCTCCGTATTCCTTGATGAGGTCGATCCGCGCTGCGAAGTCGATATGGCCCGAGAGAGGGTGCCCACCGATCTCTGCGCCATCCTTCGCCGCCCGTTCGACATTGACCATGCTGCCCGGCCCACAATCCCCCAGCGTGGTGACCGCGAGGCTCTGGAGCATGACGTCGAAGAGCACCCGCTCAGTGGATATGATCGTCGTTGCCGTCAGGCAGACGCCATCCACGGCGACGCTGGCCCCGATGGCGAGCCCTTCGGTAAACCCTGCGGGGAAATCGAGCGTGAAGGTCCGGATGCCATTGTCGTCCTCAATGGCTGCAACCCGCGCTACGGTTTGAACAATGCCGGTGAACATCGCTGTCCTCATCCTCTCGAGCCGCGCCTTATAGCGCTCGCCGGATGCGGCAGGCCAGTCGATCAGGGCAAGGCCTGCGAGCGTCCGCGATGGGTCGGAGTTGGCTGTCGGCCGCTTTGACCAGGACAGCCCGGATGAACGGGCGCAGGGGCGATGGACCATGCCGGTCCGAAGGCTCACCGCCGCCGCGCTGGGAGCGACCGGGCAAGGTAGCCCAGAGCAAACGTCACCATGGCGACCGCGAGCCCGGAGCAGATCAAGCCAGCCGGAGTGATCCGCGCCCGTCCCTGCAGGGTGATGTGCTTGCCGACACGCAGGTCGAACTCGGATCTGATTTCCTCGGGATGAGTCGGAGCCTCGTCGGCAACGGGGTTCCCGGCGCTGGCATTGGTCATCAGGCGCTCCACGTCTGAATGGCAAGGCTCGGATCGTGCCATGAAGCCCGATGACATCGCCAGCCCGGAGACTGGAAGGCCGAGGTCGGGCCGCCATGGCGAAGGCTCCTTCGGCGCTTGACCTCGCCCCAAGGGCTGACTCTAGAGATGGGTTCATGAGCGATTCCTATCTTCTTGCCGGACGTTTCGGCGCCGCCACGCGGCTGTCTCCGAAGGCGTTGCGGCTCTATGCCGAACAGGGCCTGCTCGTGCCGGCCTACGTCGATCCGCAGACCGGGTACCGCTATTACGCCCCCGAGCAGGCGCCACCGGCGCGGCTGATCGCGAGGCTGCGGCGGCTCGGCCTGCCGGTGGCGCGTGTCGGGCAGCTTGTCGCGCTTGCACCCGAGGCGCGCGCCGTCGAACTGCAGGCATGGCTCAGCGCGCAGAACGAGCTTCTGGCAGAGCAGACCGAGGGTGTTCGGGCGCTTGCCCGACACGCCGACGGTGGTGAACCCGCCTTGGCCACGGCGATAAGCTTGCGCGAGATCGAGGCCAGCAAGGTCGTGTCCCGCCAGCGCCACGTCGGCGTCGAGGCCCTCGACAATTTCGTCGCCAGCGCCGAGGCCGATATCCGCGCCCATCTGCGGGGCTCGGGCCTGCCGGGCGACGGGCCGATGAGCGTGCATTGCCACAGCCTCGTCAGCCGCGACAGCGAAGGTCTGGTCGAGGTCGCCATCGCCTATGAGGGCAGCCTGGAACCTGCCGGCGACCTGCGCCTATGGCTGCAGCCGGCGCGGCGCGAGGCCTATCTGCCGGTGCCCAGGGCTTATGAAGATTTCCCGCTCGTCCTGCGCGTCTACGACGCGATCGAGGCGTGGCTCGACGCACGAAACGATCTGAGCTGCAGCGACAGCCCCTGCGAAACCTATCCCGGAACCGGCGGCGCACGTTTCGACGTCGCCTATCCGATCACCCTGTAAGCGAGCCCGCCATGACGCATTTTTCCTACACGGGCTCCGGCCCCTATTGCTACGCCAATTCCTTCGCGATGATGTTCGGGGCCGACGCGCCCTCCACCGCGGTGATCGAGATCGCCATCGGCAGTCCGTTCGGCATGCAGTTGATCGGCGGCACGCTGCCATTCTTCGATCCCTATGGCTGGGACCCGGAGAAGGGCTTTGAGGACGCGCTTTCGTCGCTCGGCTGGACATCGACGGTCACGCAGGGCGGCGAAGCCGAGGAGGCCCTCGCCCGCCTCAAGGCGGCGCTGGCTGGCGGACCAGTCTGGATCGGCCCGGTCGAGATGGGGCATCTGCGGCACCAGCCGGGCATGCGTGGACCGATCGAGGCGGACCACTATGTCGTCGTCCTTGAAGCGGATGACGAGCGTGTGGTGATGCATGATCCGCAAGGCTATCCCTATGCCACCCTGCCGGTCGCCGATTTCATGGCCGCCTGGAGCGCCAGCACGCTGATCTATGGCGCGCCCTACACCATGCGAACCACCTTCAGGCGCGTCGCAGAGGTCAGCGAGGTGGAGACGATCCGTGCGTCCGTTCGCGCGGCGATCCGCTGGCTGTCGATGGACGGCGATCTCGGCATGCCGGCCGGAAGCCTCGGCAATGGCGAAGCAGCCGAAGCCCTGGCGGCACGGATCGAGGCGCGATGCGACGAGGCGCTGCGCGGCCATATGGTCCATTTCGCGGTCAGGGTCGGCGCCCGCCGCGCGGTCGATGCCGCAGCCTGCCTGGCGCGCGCCGGCTATGCCGAGGCCGCGCGGATTGCCGACAGGCAGGCGCGCCTGATCGGCGCGATGCAATATCCGCTGGTTGTCGGCAACGACGCCGTTGCGGCGACCGCCCTTCGTGACCTGGCGCCCACCTACGACATGCTGCGGACGGCCTTGGAAAACCAAAGGTGAATGCCTGCCTGGGAGTGGACGCGCCTGGACGTTTGGACGCTTATCCCGGCGATTTGCAGCTACCCTCAGCGAATCCCGGCGGCGCTGTCATGCACCGGGACCTCGCTTGGCCGCGCCCGGAGGACAATACCGAATGGCGAATGCTGATCGCACCAGGTTCATTCCCAGGAGAACGCCGGAATCGGCGGCGATGTCGGCAAACGTCAAGCGGGCGATGGCGAWCACCGCCACCCTCAACCGTTTGACCTATAACGATGCCGATGAAGTCCGGGCCTTGTTCAGCGATCTCATCGGCAAGAAGGTCGACGACAGCTTCGTATTGATACCGCCGTTCTATACGGAAAATGGGGTCAATATCCGTGTCGGGCGCAATGTCTTCGTCAATCAGAACTGCACCTTCTATGATCTCGGCGGGCTCGATATTGCCGACGACGTGCTGATCGGGCCGAATGTGAGCATCATCACGACCGGCCACCCCCTTGAGCCGTCCCAACGGCGCGCCGGCGTCACCGCAAAGCCCATCGCGATCGGGAGAAATGTCTGGATCGCAGCCGGTGCGACCATCATCGGCGGCGTGACGATCGGAGAGAATTCGGTCGTCGCGGCGGCTTCGGTCGTCACCAGGGACGTTCCTTCGAACACTCTTGTCGGTGGCAATCCGGCGCGGGTCATTCGTTCGATCGCCGACTGAAGAACCCTCCCTATAATGGGCAGTGAAATGCTCCTTCGCCCGCGATCCCCTGGCGAATGCCGGGCCGGTTAAGGTTTACGCGGCACGGCCGGTCCATCGGCATTGCGTCAGCGCCATTGGTGGCGCAGAGGAAACGAGCGGGCTGCAGGTCACATGTGTCACCTGGCTCTTGAGAACTCTCCCATGTCTATCGCCCGTCTCTGCTTTGCGGCTTTCGCCGCCGCGCTTCTGTGCGTCGTGCCTGCCGCCGCCAAGAATTTCGCGGTTCCCGACAAGAACCCGGCCATCACGCTGACCGTTCCGAACAACTGGAAGACGCAGGAGATCGAGTTCGGCTACTCCGCGCGCCCGCAGGACGAGGCGATCTTCTTCTCGGTCGAGTTCGCGCATGCCCGTGAGATCGACAAGATGATGGCCACGAACGAATCCTGGATGAAGGAAAACAAGATCAAGCAGGTGAAGCCGATCCAGGCAGAAGTCCCGATCAACGGGATTTCCTCGACTGTCTTCCAGTTCCGCACCACTGACGCGAATGGCCCGACGACAGTCGATTTCATCCTGATGCCGGCCGGCAGCGGCCGGATGATCATGATCACCGTCTGGGGCAATGACGAAGAGCGCGAGACGCACGCCAAGGCGCTCGACGATATCTTCGGCAGCATCAAGTCGATCAACTGAGAAGACCGGCGCGTATCGGGCCTTCCGATACGCGCCTCCCCCAACGGCCGCACGACCGACCGTGCAGCACGTGGCGGCAATTGCCGCGCAGCGCGACAAGGCGTTAGTCATTGTCCGGGATTTCCGCGTGATCCGCGCTCTCTCCGCATCGGACGCCTATCTCCGCAGCGCTCTACCCGACATCCTGTGCCTGCAGGAAGTCGTGCATACGCCTTCGTCGTCAAAGGATTGGCTGACCTACCGCGACGGCGACCATGTTCTTCCCCAGCGTGCAAACTTCTTCCGCGATATCGGCGCGGCTCTGCCCGACCATACCGCAATGTTCTTCCCGGCGGCGCAGGGCATTCTCTGGGACGACGGTAAACCCGTGCCCTCGCAATGGGGCCTCGCGACATTCGTGCGATCGGCCTATCCGATCATCGGGCAGGCGCAAGGCTTCGTGCACAAGGCGTTCTCCTGGGATGGCTACGGAGACCATCCCAGGTCGCGCAACGCTCACGTCATCCGACTTTTCGATTTCGAACGGGGGTGGCCGATCACCATCGCGCATATGCATGGGCTTCGCGACCTCGCGGGCAAGCTGGACACACAAGAGCGCCTGGAGCAGGCGACGCGCTTCGCGCGGTTGATCGCGAATGTCGCGCCGCCGGGGGAGCGCCTGGTCGTCTGCGGCGATTTCAATGTCGAACCTGGCAGCCGGACGTTCGACATCCTGGCCGAGATCGGCTTGCACGACCTCGTCACGGCGACCGGATGCACCGACACCCGAACCTCGCACTACAAGAAGGCCAGTCGCTACGCCGACTATATGCTCGTGCGCAGCAGCATCGACGTGATCGAATTCACGGTGGTCGAGCATCCCGAGGTCTCGGACCATCGACCGCTTCTTCTCAGGATATGACAGGCGCCGCCGGAGATAGGCGACATGCTGCTGGAGCGCTTGTCGGAAGCGGATGGCGCGCCGCGTCGCCCCCGGTGCCGACGCCGATCCTTGGCGCACAAATTCCACTCTGCGATGGTGCTGGAATCGCGGACAAGACTGTCGCGTTCATCGGAAGTTCGCGACAGGACATAGATCTGGTCATGACAACGGCAAGCCGTCCGGACTTAAGCGACATCCATCAGGGCGATTGGGTCGACCGCCGGCTGCCGGCCGCATGGCGGCCCTATACGCGGCTGGCGCGGCTCGATCGCCCCGTGGGCATATGGCTCACGTTGTTCCCCTGTTGGGCCGCCTTGATCCAGGCCTCCCATGGCGTTCCCGACCTCGGGCTCCTGGCCATCTTCTTGCTCGGTGCGTTGCTGATGCGAAGCGCCGGCTCCACCATCAACGATATCGCCGATCGGAACTTTGACGGCCATGTCGAGCGAACCCGCTTCAGGCCGTTGGCAAGCGGGCAGATCGGCACGCGACAAGCCTTCGTCTTTCTGGGCGTCCAGCTCGCGCTGGCGGCTGCGCTGCTGCTTGGCCTTGCCCCATACACAGCTCTGGTCGCGCTCTGCGTACTCCCGCTCGTGTTCATCTACCCGCTTTGCAAGCGTTTCACCCATTGGCCGCAAGCCGTCCTGGGCGCGGCCTTCAATTGGGGCATGCTCATGGCATGGGCCGAGGTCGCGGGACAAATCCCGCCCGGCGCGGTGCTGATGTGGGCCGGGGCCATCGCCTGGCAGATCGGCTACGATACCGTCTATGCCTATGTCGACGTAAAGGACGATAGCCGCCTCGGGCTGAAATCGACGGCGATCCTGTTCGGGCGGCACGGCAAGGCGTGGGTTGGGCTGTTCTATGCGCTGACGCTTGCAGCCTGGTCGCTTGGTGGCTGGCTGCTGGGCATGTCGCKGCCCTACGCCATCGGCATGCTGCTGATCGCCGCGCATCTGGCCTGGCAGACCTGGCGGATCGACCTTGCCCGCCCCGACGTGAATTTCGGGCTGTTCCTGGCGAACATCCTGACCGGGGCGCTGCTGGCCGCTACCGCCCTGCTGGGAACGATGTGAGGCCCGGCGCGGTCGGTCGCGAAACTCGCTCGCTAAGGCCCGCGGTTCCCGACTGACATGCATCCTCATGCCCCTCGATCTCCGCCCTCGCCAGCAGCTGCCCCCCTTAAGCCGACGTTCGACCCGCTTAATTTGCTCCTGCCGGCGGTGAGCTCAATGCAATAGGACTGCGCTTAGAAACGTCTCGAGCTCTGGCGTGCGAGGCCGGGCGAGTGTCGCGGCCGCGGGACCTTCCTCCCAGATCAGGCCCTGGTGCATGAACGCCACGCGGTTGGCGACCTTGCAGGCAAAGCCGATGTCGTGGGTCACCAGCATGATGGTCATGCCGTCGCGCACCATCTCCTCCAGCAGTTTCGGCACCTCGCCGACCAGCTCCGGATCGTCGAACAGGATGAGTTGCGGCAACATCGCCAGCGAACGCGCGATGGCCAGACATTGCTGCTGACCGCCGGAGAGCTGATCGGGATAGGGATCGATCTTCTCGGCCAGTCCCACCTTTCGCAGCACGGTTTCGGCCAGGCGCCGTGCCTCGGCCAGCGGCACCCCCTTCACCACATTGGGCGCTAGCGTGATGTTCTCCTCGGCGCTGAGATGCGGGAAGAGATTGAAGCTCTGGAACACGATGCCGACATGCAGGCGCAGCTTGCGCAGATCCGTGCCGGGATCGTTGACCACGGTGCCGTTGAAGGAGATGGTGCCKCCCTGGATAGGCTCCAGCCCGTTCACGCAGCGCAGCAAGGTGCTCTTGCCCGAGCCCGAGCGGCCGATGACGGCGATGATCTCCCCCTTCGCGACGGTGAGCGACACGCCATTCAAGACCGTGTGCTGGCCGTAGCGCTTGACCACGTCATTCAGATCAAGGAGCGACATGCAGCCTCCGCTCGAGCCGCCGGCTCCATTGCGTCATGTCGAAGCAATGCGCGAAGTCAATGATGGTGATCATGACATAGATGGCGATGAGCCGGAAGGTGGTACAGGCGCCGACTCCAGCGTCACCAAACACCCCGTCCCGGTCTCCACGAAACCGGCGGCGCGCGCGGCGGCGTCGCTGCTGGCCTGGAGGCCAGGGCGATGACATCCCCAACCCCAGACCATCGGCGACGCCTCTCTATTTCTTGAGAGCCGGGCAGGCGCCGTCTGCGAGCGAGCGGAAGGCCTGGTCTCCGGGGATGGTCGCGACGAGGTTGTAGAAGTCCCAGTCGCCCTTCGACTCCTCCGGCTTCTTCACCTGGAAGACGTAGAAGTCATGGACCATGCGTCCGTCCTCGCGCAGCTTCGCGTTGCGCACGACATCGTCCTCGATCGGGATCTCGCGCATCTTGGCGATGACCGTCTTGGCATCGTCCGATTTCGCGGCTGCGACCGCCTTGAGATAATGCCGGACCGCCGAATAGATTCCGGCATGGATGGCCGAGGGAACGGTGCCGTTCTTCGCCTTGAAGCGCTCGGAGAAGGCGCGCGTCCGATCATCCAGGTTCCAGTAGAAGCCTTCCGTCAGCACGGTGCCCTGCGCGCCCTGGAGGCCGACGCTCTTCACATCCATCACGGTCATGAAGAAGGCGACCAGCTTCTGGGCGCCCTGGCCGACGCCAAAGTCCCGCGCCGTCTTGATCCCGGCGATCGTGTCGCCACCGGCATTGGCCAGCGCGATGATGTCGGCGCCCGAGCCTTGCGCGGTCAGGAGCTGCGACGATAATTCGGTTGCGGGAAAGGCATGCCGGACCGAGCCGAGATAGTTCCCGCCCTTGGCCGTCACCAGGGTCTTGGTATCGGCTTCGAGCTGGTGTCCCAGCGCATAATTCGCCGTCACCAGATACCATTTCGAGCCGGGCTTCGTCAGCGCATTCGCGACCCCGGAGACCTGGACATAGGTGTCCCACATCCATTGCACGATATGATCGGGCTGGCAGGCGTCACCGGTCAGCCGCGCCGTGCCGCCCGGAAACAGGCCGACCCGGTTCTTCTCCTTCAGCAGCGGCGGCAAGGCGAGCTGGAGCGAGGCGTTCGACATGTCGGCGAGGACATCGACCTTCTGCTGGTCGATCCATTCGCGCGCGATCACGGAGGCGACATCGGCCTTGTTCTGATGATCGGCCGAGACGGTTTCGATCGTCATGCCGGCGCATTCGGCCGCAAGGCAATCATCGATCGCCATCCTTGTCGCCAGCACCGATCCCTTGCCGGTGATGTCGGAATAGACGCCGGACATGTCGGTGAGGACGCCGATCTTGACGACTCCGTCGGAGATCTCCGCCTTGGCCGCGAGACCCGGCCACCCGAGCGCCAGCGCGACCGTCGCTGCTACGAACTTGATCCGCATTCCAAATCCTCCCAATCCGTCGACCGTCAGGCGGGTCGATCGTTCCCGTGCCAATGAGCCAGCGGCAATCCGGCAACAGGTGACCGGAATGTCGGAATGCGCGTGCCCCTCAGGCTGCCGATATAGGCGGTGCGCAGATCGGGACCGCCAAAGGTGATGCTGGCGAACCAGGGGGCGATGCTGCCGCCACAGGCGAGCATCAGCTCGGGCGTCGCCTCGTCGCGGGCGAAGGCCGCCATCAGCGCCCTGCCCGCCGCGCTGCCGCGATCATCGTCGAGCAGGATGCGCAGGTCGCCGTCGGGCGTGATCGCAAAAATGCGGTCGGTCATGACATGGGTGCCCCAGAGATTGCCGTGGGCGTCGAAGGCGATGCCGTCGATGAAGGCGCCATGATCGCTGGGGCCGAATGTCTCTCGCTGCGAAAGGCTGCCATCCCCGCCGACACGCAGCCGCGTCACGCGGCGGCCGCAGGTCTCGACGACATAGAGCCACTCCTCGGCGGCATCGAGCCTGATCTCGTTGGTGAAATGGAAGCCGTCGGCGACGACGCGCAGGCGCCCGCCATCATAGAGCGCGACATAGCCGTCCCGGATCGCGGGGCTCATCGCCTTCATCCAGTTCTTCGTCCGGGTCGAGATCGTCAACCAGATCCGGTCCCGGCTGTCGCGCAGCACGAAATTGACCTTGCCGATCGGCTCGCCGCCGATGTTGTCGATCAGGACGCGCGTCTGCCCGTCCCGGGTCATGATCTCGAGCCGGTCGGTCCCGAAATTCGAGATCAGGATGTCGCCATTGCGGGCAAAGGCCAGCCCGTTCGGCAAGGTGCCGGCGACGAAGCGGTCCTCGTCGTTTCCGGCCTCGGCAAAGCCGCGGCTCGCCTGCTGCACGATCAGCCGCTGGTKCCCGTTCGGGACGATGCGCACGACACCGCCGCGCGCATCGGCTGACCAGAGCGTGCCGTCGCGCTCGGCCAGGATGCATTCCGGGCGCTGCAGGCACTCGCCGACATAGCTGATCGCCGCTGGATCGACCGTGAAGCCGTCGATCGGATTGGATGTCCCCGCCATGGCGCGCCTCAGAAGTTCACCTGGTCGCCGCCCTTCAGCCCGAGCGTGGCGCGTGCTTCCGCCGGCGTCGCGATCTCCATTCCGAGTTCCTCGACAATGCGCCGGATCTTGGCGACCTGCTCGGCATTGCTGCGGGCGAGCTGCCCGCGGCCGATGAACAGGCTGTCCTCGAGGCCGACGCGGACATTGCCGCCCATCATCGCGGCCTGCGTGCAGAACGGCATCTGGTGGCGGCCCGCGGCCAGCACGGACCACTGATAGTCCTTGCCGAACAGCTTGTCGGCCGTACGCTTCATGAACATCAGATTGTCCATGTCGGCGCCGATGCCGCCGAGAATCCCGAAGATCAGCTGCAGGAAGACCGGAGGCTTGAACCAGCCCTGATCGAGGCAATGGGCGAGGTTGTAGAGATGGCCCACATCGTAGCATTCATGCTCGAACTTGGTGCCGTGCCCCTCGCCGAGCAGCTTATAGATCCGCTCGATATCGGCGAAGGTGTTGCGGAAGATGAAATCCTTCGTGCCGGAGAGATAGGGCTCTTCCCAGCCATGTTTCCAGTTGCTGTAGCGCTTGGCGAGCGGATGCAGCGCAAAGTTCATCGAGCCCATGTTGAGCGAGCACATCTCGGGCGCGGCCTGCAGCGGCGCGGCAAGACGCTCCTCGACGGTCATGTTGAGACCGCCGCCCGTGGTGATGTTGATCACCGCATCGGTCGCCTGCTTGATCCGCGGCAGGAACTCCATGAACACGGCCGGATTGGGCGTCGGCCGCCCATCCCTGGGATCGCGCGCATGCAGATGCAGGATGGCGGCGCCGGCCTCCGCCGCCTCGATCGCCTGCTGGGCGATCTCGCCCGGCGTGATCGGCAGGTGCTCGGACATGGTCGGCGTATGAATGCCGCCCGTGACCGCACAGGTGATGATGACCTTGCCCATATGCCCCTCCCCGGGATCGGCCGTTGTGTTTCGACCTATGCCTGCGATGTCATGCGTTCAGAATGGCGACAGCCCGGGTCCAGCCGGCCGAGCCGCCCTTCACCTTCACCGGCAGGCAGGAGATGGTGAATCCCGTCGGCGGCAGCGCTTCCAGATTGTGCAGCTTCTCGATCTGGCAGTAGCCCGCCTCCCGGCCGGCCTTGTGGCCTTCCCAGATCAGCGAGGCGTCGCCGGTCTCGGCGAAGCGGCGCGCGGTATGGCTGAACGGAGCATCCCAGCTCCAGCCATCGGTGCCGACGACGCGGATGCCCTGCCGGACGAGATGCAGCGTGGCCGCTCGCCCAAAACCGCAGCCGGAATGGATATAGTCGGCCTCGCCATAGCGCTGGCCGGCGCGGGTGTTGGCGACGACGATCTCGAAGGGCTGCAGGCGATGGCCGATGCGCCGGAGTTCGGCGTCGATTTCGTCCGGCGTCACGACATGCCCGTCCGGCATATCGCGAAAATCGAGCTTCACGCCCGGCCTGATGAACCAGTCGAGCGGCAATTCATCGATCGTCGCGGCCCGCACGCCGCCATCCATCGTCGGATGATAATGCCAGGGGGCATCGACATGGGTGCCGTTATGGGTCGAGATATTGACCTGCTCAACCGCCCAGCCCTGGCCGTCCGGAAGCTGTTCGGGGCGCAGACCCGGAAAGGCAGCGGCGATTTCCGTCGCCGTCTCACCGTGATGGCGGTAGTCGATCCTGACCTTCTGGAAGGGCGGATCGGCCGGTACGTCGTTTTCTAGGGGAATGGACAGATCGATCAGGTTCATCGCCGCCAGCCGCATGCCGGGCTTGCCGGCGTCGGGAATGGGATAGGATATCTTGGACGATCGTACAAGATCATCGACGAGGAGTGCTGATGGAGCGGGCGGCATGACCGGACCGGGCGAGGCAAAACGTTCGCGGAAGGCCGAGGCGGCGCAAGATCGGCGGCTCGCGATCCTCAGCGCGGCCGAGGCCCTGTTCGCCGAACGTGGCTATTCCGGCGTTTCGGTCCGCGACATCGCGGGCGCGGCCAAGGTGCCGCTTGCCCTTGTCGGCTATCACTTTGGGCGCAAGGAGGACCTGTTCTCCGCGGTCTTCGCGCATCGCAGCGGCTACGTCACCGAGCGCATCGACAGGATTGCCGCGGTCGATATCTCCGGCGCCAATCCCCATGCGGTCGAGGATCTGGTCCGGGCCTGGGCTGAGCCGGTCATTCGCCTGCGGGAAGCCGGCGCAGACGCATTCTCGTTGCTGGTCGCCCGCACCGCCTGGGATCCAGGGCCGGAGGCGAGCGCGATCATCGAGCGCGTCTATGACCGTCTGGCGCATAGCCTGATCGATGCGATGATGCAGGCCCTGCCCGGCCGCTCACGCGAGACAATGGTCTGGGGCTATGAATATGCGCTCGGAGCGCTCCTGATGCATGTCGCCGACCGCCGGGTCGAACGGCTCTCCGAAGGCCGTGCGCAATCGGGCGACCCGCGCATGTGCGATTTCTTCGTCCACATGATCGCGGCCCTGTTCCGCGCGCTTCCTGTTGCGAGTGACGAAGCCGCGTTGCGCGAGGGTGAGGCGCCATCGGGACTGAGAGCGTGACTGGTCGCGTGCGACGCAAGATCCATCGGAGCGAGCTTGAACCTCAGCAGGATCCGATGCCGGAACCCATGGGAGTCGCCATGCCGAACCAGACCAAGCTCCAGGACCGAATGTTGCGCCTTCGCGAGGCTTTAGAGGCGTCCTGGGACGGACGAACCTCGTACAAGGCGGCTGTGAAGCCCGGCAATCCCGCCCTTGGTCAGTGTTACCCAACCTCACGGGTCGTGCAGCACTATTACCCGCAAACGGAAATCATCAAGGGAATGGTGTGGACGGGCGAAAGTGACGAAACCCATTTCTGGAACGGCCTGCCGGTCGGCGAGGATTGGTATCACATTGACCTCAGCTGGCAGCAATTCCCGCCGGGATCGATGATCAGGGAGTTCGCGGTGCTCGACCGCGAGAACCTTGGAGACACGGAAGCAACGCTCCAACGCTGCGCGCTGTTGCTGAGCCGGGTCGAAGACTATCTTAAAACATCAGCCCGCTGACCGGCGCATGGCGCAGACGCAAGGGGGAATGTCCGGGCGAGCCAGTCGGACGCGTCGTGAGCAGCCGAGATCAGATGGATTCCTGATCCCTCTACTTTTGGACGGAAACTGCCTCCCTTGCTACGCAAGGGTCGGACCGGATGCGAGATCCGGTCCGGTGAACTGGTTGCCGGATGGTMTTCTACTGCTTGAAGCCGATCAGCACGCCATCTGCGCCGAGCGAAAGCTGAAGCCCTTGCCGGCGCGTCGCCAATCGCAGGGTCACGCCCTTGTCGTTGMGCAGATAGACATTGCCGCCGCCCTGCCTGCCAACCGCCCAGCCTTCCTTCAGCTGGACATAAGCGCCGGCGAAATCAGACACTTTGCGCAGCCCGTAGACCGTCCCGGTTGCGACCGTGCGCGATGCGCCGATGGAGCCGATGCCAAGGCCGCCGACCGAGATCGGATAGGAGCGGCCCTGAAAGCGCAAGGTGCCGCCGCCCGCCTCGCCCGAGGCGATGAAACCGGCGGAAACCTGCTCGATGCGAACAGTGCCGGTCGAAGGCCCGAGCGGCGGCGACTGCGCCAAGGCGGGTGATGCCAGCATCAGAAGGGCCGCGAAAGAAACGGCTGTCTGCCTCATCGTCGTCATCGTCTACTCCTCGCGCTCGCTTGGTGGCGCAGAGGTTTAACGCGCGAAGGGCGATTTCGATCCCGATGCAGCGATAAGTTGTGTCGGAGCCCCCTAGCGATCGCCCCGTCCCCTTTGACAGCGGCGGGGAGCGGCCCCCACCCTTGCTGGCTCAGGGGGCTGTCGACCCCGGCGATTCGGTGAGGCGCAATGACCGACGACAATCCCGCCCGGCATTGGCGGACCAAGCTCGTGCACCCCAGGGTGGCCGCATCGCAGGATTTTCGCGCCCTCGTCCCCGCCATTCATCGCGGCTCGACCGTGCTGTTCGAGCGCGTCGCCGAGGCTCGCGACGACTGGCGCGGCGAAGGCTACTCCTACGGCCTCTACGGCACGCCGACGACGCGCGAACTCGCGCTGCGCATCGCCGACCTCGAAGGCGCGCGCGCGAGCTTCGTCGTGCCGGGCGGCCAGGCGGCGATCGCGCTGATCTATCTCGCCTTCTGCCGTGCGGGCGATCACGCCCTCCTGCCCGAGACCGCCTATGGGCCCAACCGCGAACTCGCCGATGAGCTGCTGGCCGGGCTCGGCATCACGGTCGAGACCTATGATCCGCTGATCGGCTCCGGCATCGCTGCGCTGATCCGGCGAAACACGCGGCTGATCTGGTGCGAGAGCCCCGGCACGATCACCATGGAGGTGCAGGACGTGCCGGCCATCGTCGCCACAGCGCATGCGGCGGGCGTACCTGTGGCGCTCGACAACACCTATGCGGCGGGCGTGTTGTTCGATGCCTTCGCGCATGGGGTCGATGTCAGCATGCAGGCGCTGACCAAATATGTCGGCGGCCATAGCGACATCCTGCTCGGCACCGTCTCGGTCGGGACGGCGGAGGCGCAGGAGCGGATCGGCGCGACACACCGCCTGCTCGGCATGGCGGTATCACCGGACGATTGCGCGCTTGCCCTGCGCGGTCTGGAGACGCTGGCCGTTCGCCTCGACCGCCTGGAGAGGACGACGCTGGAGATCGCCCACTGGCTCAAGGCGCGCCCCGAGGTCGCGCTCGTGCTCCACCCGGCCCTGCCGGACTGTCCGGGGCACGAGATCTGGCGGCGCGATTTCACCGGCTCGGCGAGCGTGTTCTCGGTGGTGTTCGAGCCGGGCTGGGATACGCAGCGCGTCACAGATGTCGTCGAGGCGCTGCGCCTGTTCCGCTGGGCTTCAGCTGGGGCGGCACGCATAGCCTGGCGATGGCCTACCCGCCGCTACCGCGGACCCAGCGCGGCTATGATGGCCGGATCGTCCGGCTGAATGTCGGCCTGGAGGAGCCCGCCGACCTCATCGCCGACTTGGAGCAGGCCCTGAAGCAGGTCGCGTAGCGTGACGTGAATTTGCCTTACCTGGACGCGCACGGCCATCGACACGCCCTCCTTGCACGTCATCTCTGGCGATAAAGCCATGGCGATCGCCCCCTGGCGATCACCCCCCTTGGCGATTACTTGCCAGACGAAGCACTGTTTCGCATGCGATCGGCTGAAGAAGGAGAAGAGCAATGACTGGCGCAACTGAACGGGCCGTGCTGGCTGGTGGCTGCTTTTGGGGGATGCAGGATCTGATCCGGCGTCGCCCCGGCGTCATTTCCACCCGGGTCGGCTATTCCGGCGGCGACGTGCCGAATGCGACCTATCGCAATCATGGCACCCACGCCGAGGCGATCGAGATCGTCTTCGACCCGGAGAAGACGAGTTTCAGGGATATGCTCGAATTCTTCTTCCAGATTCACGACCCGACCACGAAGAACCGGCAGGGCAACGATATGGGCCTGAGCTATCGCTCGATGATCCTCTACGGGTCCGAAGAGCAAAGGAAAGTGGCGGAGGAGACGATCGCCGATGTCGATGCCTCGGGCCTGTGGCCGGGAAAAGTCGTCACCGAACTGGTGCCGGTCTCCGACTTCTGGGAGGCCGAGCCGGAACACCAGGATTATCTCGAGCGCCAGCCCGGGGGGTACACCTGCCATTTCGCCCGCCCGGACTGGAAGCTGCCGCGCCGCAGCCACGCCGCCTGACGATCGCAGGCGGGGCATGGAGAAGGGCTCGGCGCGACGAGCCCTTCGGCGGGTTGGCGGATCGGTTCCAGAGCCTGGCGCTGCCTGAGCCCGTGTCGATGACCATGCCGGGGCCGAGTGCAGGACCAGGCCGTCGGCTTTGGCCGGCCGCAGAGACGCCTTCGCGCCCAGCCTGATCACGATCCCTCTCCTCGACAGCACGGGAATGGCGTTCGCTTGGGGCCCATTCCCGGCGTCCTGGCCCTGGTCGGGACGATAGCGACGGTCCGCACGCGCCCCGGCGCAGACCCGCCCCAATGACAGCCACGCGCCGATGCCTTGGTCGTGAACGCACGCGCCGGGTCCTAGCGCGAGCCGACGATCACCCTTGCAGTCGACATCAGGCGCAGTTTGCCGTCCCGGATGGACTGGCGCGCCAGGTCGAGGACTTCGCTGCGGATCCGCTCCGCCGTCTCAGCATCGGCCTTGGCGAGCCCGGCAACGACCGGGGCGGCGATGTCGTTCATGAACTGCCAGTATTGCTCCGGCGTCTCGTGAACCATCTCGGCCGACACCTCCTCTTCGGTGATGTCGTGCAAGCCCGCTGCGGCAAAGGCGGAACGCATCAGGCCCTCCGGCGCGCAGCGAAACAGGCCTGGCGAACCCGGTGGCGGTGGCGGCATCTCAACATGACGCGCAATCGTGCCCATGATGGTCGTTGCCCAGGGATTCTTCTCCGGGGCGCTCCACACGGCGGCGCAAATGCGAGCGTTCGGCTTAGCCACGCGTGCGAACTCGCGCGCCGCTGCATCGATGTCGGGGAAGAACATGAAGCCAAAGCGGCAGAGTACGGCGTCGAAGCTCGCATCGTCGAAGGGCAACGCACCGGCATCGCACGGTCTGGTGTCGAAATTCCGCAGGCCGCGACGCGCAGCGTTCTCTGCCGCTACCGCCAGCATGGCTTGCGAGAGGTCGGTCACGGTCACGCGCCCCCGCGGGACCAGCGCCGCCGCCGAGAGCCCCGGCTCGCCGGTGCCGGCAGCCACATCCAGGACATGGGAATCGTCATGGAGATCGGCCTGTCTGATCATCGCCGCACCGAAGGGAGCAAGCCAACTCAGGACCAGGCGATCCCATGTCTTCCAGCCGGCGGAAAAACGATCCCAGGTGTCGCGCTGCTGGTCGCGGATCTGATCGAGGTTCGTGGACATGCACGTTTTCCTTCCGTGATGTACTTCCGACCCGAAAACTGAGACTAGCATGGACCGACTGCGGCAGGATTCAACCCGTTTCGCCGTGCAACAGTGCTCGCGGGGGCGAGACGTTGACCTCAGCCCCTCAGGCTGCCTGCTCTGCCATACCCGTTCGAAGGTTCAGCACGGCGGCCACAAGCTGATCCAGATCCTCCAGCCTCGTCCTGTGATTGCAGATCGCCACGCGCAGGCAGTGCCGCCCCCGGAGCGTCGTGTCGGACAGGGCAGCAATGCCGGTCTCCTGGAGGCGAAGCATGATCTCGACATTGATCTGCTTGACGCGCTCCTCGTCACGGCCCTCCGGAGCGACACGAAAGCAGACGATATTGATCTCCGGCTGGGCAACCAGCTCCAGGGCCGGCTGCGACCGGATCAGCTCGGCGAGATAGGCGGCCTGCGCGATGTTCTGGTCGATCAGGCGGCCGAATTTCGCAACGCCGTGCTCCATCAGCGCCATCCAGACCTTGAGGGCGCTGAAACCGCGCGTCGTCTGCAGCCCATATTCGTATAGCCAGTCCCCAGACGCGATGCCCCGCGTAGTGGTCTGCAGATATTCCGGGGAGACGGCAAAGCTGTTCCTGTGGCTTGCCCGGTCACGGATCAGAGCGCAGCCGACCTCGAACGGAGCGTGGAGCCATTTGTGCGGATCGAGCGCCACGGAATCGGCGCGCTCGATACCCCTCACCCGCCAGGCGTTCTTCGGTGCGATCGTCAGCAGGGCGCCAATGCAGCCGTCGACATGGAACCAGATGTTTTCATCGGCCGCGATGTCGGCGAGCGCCGCCAGATCGTCGACAGCACCGGAATTGACGGTGCCGGCCGTGCCGATGATGCAGGCGGGATGAAAGCCCTCGGCGCGGTCCTGCGCGATCGCGGCCTGCAGCGCATCCAGGTCGATCCGGCAGCTGGGGCCGGTCGGAATCCGGCGCAAGGCCTTGTTGCCGAGCCCGAGTGCCTCGACGGTCTTGCGGTGGCAGGAATGGACCTGATCGGATGCATAATAGCGCAAGGGCAGATCCAGCGCGGCGACCCCGTGCTCGCGCAGATCGATCCCCGCCGCCGTGTTGCGCGCGACGGTCAGCCCGATCAGGTTCGCCACCGAGCCGCCGCTGACAAGAGTGCCGCTGGCCGAAGACGGCAGGCCGACCATATCGCGCAGCCAGCCGACGACCTGCTGGTCGAGCCGGGCAGCAGCATGGCTCCCGCCGCCCAGGTTCGAGCCCTGAACGGCGGCGATGAAGTCGCCGAGCGCACCGGAGAAATTGCCCGCCCCCATGAACCACGACCAGAAGCGGGGATGGATATTGCCCATCGGATAGGCCAGCACGCTGTCGCGCACCAGGCCGTAGACCTGCTCGATCGGCCTGGGCTGATCGGGCACGGGGGCGCGGAACAGCGCCTCGACCTCGCCCGGCATCGGCCGCCAGACCGGCCGTTCGCGCAGATCCCTGAGATGGCGGACCGCGTCGTCGACGACGCGATGCGCCAGCGCGGCAACCGCGTCCCATTCCTGCGGATCGAGCGTTTCCTCCCCGCCATATCCGTCGGGATCCGTCTGCATCAATGGTCCCACACGCGCGTCCATGACTGTCTCCTCCGCGCTATTCGGCAGCGATCTGGAAACCGGGCGTCGATTGCGACAATGCCAGTTCGTCCGCGTCCATCCCGGGTTCGATCGCGTCGAACATCGGGGTCGAGAGGTAGCGCTCGCCGGTGTCGGGCAGCATGCACAGGATGACGGAGCCCGCCGGCGCCGTAGCAGCGACCTCCCGGGCGACGCCAAAACTCGCTCCCCCCGAGATGCCGGTGAAGATCCCTTCCTTTTGCGCCAGCAGCCGGGCCCACTCGATCGCCTTCGGTCCGGCAATCGGAACCACGTCGTCATAGTAATGCTCGTCGATCGCCTCCTGCAGCACATCGGGGATGAAATCCGGCGTCCAGCCCTGGATCGGATGCGGCTCGAAGGCGGGATGGCTAGCCGATGGCGCGCCTCCCGCACCACGCTGCTGGCTCTGGCCGCTGCCGATCAGCCGCGCATTCGCCGGCTCGCTCAGGACGATCTTCGTCTCCGGACGTTCCCGCCTGAGCACGCGCGACACGCCGACCACCGTACCGCCGGTACCGTAGCCGGTGACGAAATAGTCGAGGCGTGAGCCGGCGAAATCGCCGACGATCTCGCGGCCTGTGGTGGCCTCGTGGATGGCGGCATTGGCCTTGGTCTCGAACTGCCGGGCAAGGAACCAGCCATTCTTCTCGGCCAGTTCGACGGCCTTCAGATACATGCCGAACCCCTTTTGCGCCCGCGGCGTCAGCACGACCTTCGCGCCGAGCATCCGCATCAGCAGCCGACGTTCGACCGAAAAACTATCCGCCATGGTGACGACGAGCGGATAGCCCTTCTGCGCACAGACCATGGCGAGCCCGATGCCGGTATTGCCGCTGGTCGCCTCGACGACCGTCTGCCCGGGCCGCAAGGCGCCGCTGCGCTCGGCCTCCTCGATGATGGCCACCGCCAGCCTGTCCTTGACCGAGGCGGCCGGATTGAAGAATTCGGCCTTCACATAGATCGTGGCGTGATCGACGCCGAGATTGTTGATGCGGATGGCCGGGGTGTCGCCAATCGTGTCGAGCACGGTTTCGAACAGGCGGCCCCGACCTTGCGTCGTCCTCGAAATGTCCATCGAAGGCATGGTTTCCCTCCTTCATGACTGACTTCCGGCGGTGGCCATCCCAGCCGCCGCAGCTTCCGGCTGTGCGGATAGTCAGGGGATGCTAGGATGGCGGTGGGGTACTCCGCGTGGGAGCCACCGTTGGAGTGCGCATGGAATCGCAGGGTTCCGATGCCGATTTTTCAAGGCCCGAGCTCGAGCTCCGGCTCCTCGGTCCGCTGAAGCTCCTGCGCGCCGGTGCGGCCGAGACGCTTCCGCCCTCGCGCAAGGTGCGGGCGCTGCTTGCCTATCTCGCGCTGGCTTCGCGTCCGGTTCCCCGCGAGCGCCTCTGCAGCCTGTTATGGCAGGTCCCCGACGATCCGCGCGGCGAGCTGAGATGGTGCCTCAGCAAGCTGCGAGCGCTGGTCGACGACCCCGCTCATCGTCGCGTCTTAGCCTGCGATGACGGCATCGCGCTCGATCTCGCGGGCTGCGATGTCGATGTCCTGCGCCTGCTTGCGGCTGCCGAAGCCGGCTTCGGGCGGCTTGGCGACACGGAGCTGCAGTCGCTCACTGCCGCGGCGGAGCAAGAATTCCTGGAAGGCACCGAGCTCGCCCAGAGCATCGAGTTCGAACACTGGGTGGCGAGCCGCCGGAGCGAGTTCCGCTCGTTCGAAATCGCATTGGTGGCCGAGACGGCGCGCAGGACAGCGAGGGGAACGCCAGCAGGCTGGGCCGCGGCCCGCAGATGGATCGAGCTTTCGCCGTTCGATATCGGCGCGCACGCCCGGTTCCTGGCCGAACTCTACGATCGGCGCCTGATCGACGACTGCACCCGGCACCTCGAGAGGACCGCCAGGAGTTTCGCGGCCGACGGCATCGATTTTGCCCCCATCGCGGCCGCCTGGAGGGAGTTGAGGACGACGCCCGCGTCCGTCGCCGCCGAGGCCGCCGGCCATGAGACGACAGAGCCTTCGGCGCAGCACCGGATTTCCGTTGCGATCATGCCGCTCCAGGAAGTGAGCGCGAACGGCATCGGCCCCAGCGATCTCGGCAACGCCCTGACACATGACGTGATCAGCCGCCTGGCGCGCCTGCGTGGGCTCTTCGTCATCGCGCGCGGCTCGGTCTTCGCGATTGCGCCGGAGCAGCTGGGATATCGCGAGATCGGCGAGCGGCTGGGCGTCCGCTATGTCGTCACCGGGCTGCTGGAGCGGCACGAGCGCGCCACCACCGCCGTCATCGAAGTCGTCGAGGCGGCGAGTGCGCATATCGTCTGGACGGACCGGTTCGAGGCCTCTTCGCTCGATCGGCTCGCCGTGCTCGACGAGATCGGCAACGGCATCGTTTCGGCGATCGCTTCCGAAATCGAGACCGCGGAGCGCAATCGCGCGATCCTGAGACCTCCGGAGTCGCTCGACGCGTGGGAAGCCTATCATCGCGGGCTCTGGCACATGTACCGCTTCACCGCCGCGGAAAATGAGCAGGCCGCGGCGTTCTTCCGCCGCTCGGCGCAGCTCGATCCGACCTTTTCGCGCGCCCAGGCCGGCCTGTCCTTCACGCATTGGCAAAGGGCCTTCCAGCGCTGGGGCGAACGGAATGACGAAGTCCGACGGGCCATCGAAACCGCCGAACAGAGCCTGTTGATCGACGAGCAGAATCCCGCCGCCCATTGGTCGATGGGACGAGCCATGTGGCTCGCCGGCGATCAAGCCGAAGCCATCGGCGCGCTGGAACGGTCCGTGGCGCTCAGCCCGAATTTCGCGCTCGGGCATTACGCTCTCGCCTTCGTCCACTGCCAGGCGGGGGATCCCGAAACCGCGATCGCGGCGTCCGACCACTCCCGTCTGCTGAGCCCGCATGATCCCTTGCTGTTTGGCATTCTGGGCACGCGTGCGATGGCGCTGGTCAGGCTGGGCGCCTTCGCGGAGGCGGCGCATTGGGGCGTGAAGGCGGCCGCGCGCCCCAATGCGCATGTGCACATCCTGGCCATCGCCGCGCATTGCCTCGCGCTTGCCGGCCGTATCGAGGAGGCGCGCACCCACGTCGCACGCATCCATGCCCTCAACCCGGGTTACCGGCTCGACGATTTCCTGACTACGTTCAGGTTCGAAGCGGATACCCAGATGCGCTACCGCAAGGCTGCGGCAGCCATCGGCCTGGCCCCGTGAAAGCGCGAGGTGCAGACAGTCGCGCTCAGCCCCAAAATCCAGAAATGCCGTCCCAGAGCAATTTCAGCGCCGTCACGACCAGCAGCGCGTAGCAGGCGCGATAGATCTGGCGCTGGTCGAGCGCGCCGTGCAGCCGCCAGCCCAGCCCGACGCCCATGGGAATGGCGAGCAGGCAAAGCGCCATCAAGGTCCAGACATGGGCGCTCGGCTTCACCAGCAGCAGCCACGGCACCAGCTTGGTCGCGTTGCCGACCGTGAAGAACAGGCTCGTGGTGCCCGCATAGATCTCCTTGCCGAGGCCGAGCGGCAGCAGATACATCGCCAGCGGCGGTCCGCCGGAATGGGCGACCATGGTCGTGACACCCGAGGCGAGACCGGCCGTGATCGCCTTCGGCGTCGAACGCGGCCGGGTCGTCACCTCAGCGCCTCCGACAAGCCAGAGGCCGACGAAGATCAGGGTGATCACCCCCATCGCGAGCGTGACGGTCCGGTGGTCAAGAGAGCGGAACAGCAGAAAGCCCGCCCCGATGCCGATCACGAGCCCCGGCAGGAGCAGCACGAGATCCGGCTTCGACCAGGTCGAGGGCTTGAAGTAGCGCAGCGCATAGAGATCCATCGCGATGAACAGGGGCGCGAGCAGCCCGCCGGCGGTGACCGGGTCCATCACGAGGGACAACAGCGGAATGCCGATGATGGCGAAGCCGCCGCCAAAAGCTCCCCGCATGAAGCCAATCAGGAAGACGCCGGCAAAGGCGACCAGGATTGTGGCCCAGGTCAGGTCCATGTGGCGGCCTCCATGGAGGACGCGTGCCGGCCTCCGCCTGCGCAAGGGCCCATCGCGGCCGAGGAGGCCATCATCCCCTCCTCGCTCCACCGGAAGGGCTGACGAGGCCGCGGACCGCGTCTTCGATCTCGCTCCGCGCCAGGCCGATATCCCGCAATGCCGCGTCATCACATTCGCGAAGCCATGCAATCGCGTCGCGGCGGACGAAATAGCCCGCGATCCAGCGGTAAGAGGCGCCGAGCAGCCGGAACGGTGCGCCGGGCGTCCCTGCGACCGCATGCCGGGCGAAGGTTGCAGGAATGGGCGTCACGGAAGGTGAGRTTGAAGGAATTGCAGACATGTCCTGTCTCCCAATGCTCGATCCGGGCAAGGCGACACCACAGCCGCAAGCGCTCGCCGAGCGGGCCACCTGCTGCTTTGAGTCCCGAAGACGTCGCGGCTCCCGGTTCAATCATGTTGATGCGGACAAAATGATCCGACATAATGCTC